>JAGVOC010000142.1 GCA_020052975.1 Desulfobacterales bacterium
AGCCGTACAGCTTGCCCTTATAAAGGACATGCCAAAAGGGCGCTCCCCCGGAAGGAACTGCTCTATATCAGCCATTATCTCCAGCGCCTTGTTGTTGGCGTTGAGAAGGAGCTTGAAACTATGATAACGGGCCTTGAATGTAGAGCGAAGTTCCTCAACGTTAAAGACAAAACATTGTCTCTGTGTGGGGTCTCCCCTAAAAAAAATCTTTTTCAGGAAAGGAAACATTTTTAGAAAGCTTCCACCTCTTTGTACCGGTTCACAGCGGTCAGGGATCAGCAGTCAGGTCAGTTGTCAGCAATCAGCTGTTCTTTCTCTACCCCTGAACCCCGGCAACTGATCCCTGTGAACTGTTAAACCTCTTTTTTATGACCCGCTTTCATCTCCAGTCCCAGACCTTCGAAAAGGAAGAGGATTGCATAACCCCACCACAGGGTATACACGACATAAAAGCCGAGCGAAACGCTTAAGATACCGGCACTGGAAGATGCCGACCTCGGTTCGATTTTATAGAAGTTGTATGCCACCTCGACGGCTCTCTTCATCACCTCTTCTACCCAGGTTGCATCGGTGAATCTTTCCTGTTTTGTCAGCGCCTTGTTCAGCGCTTTGAATCCTTTATGCCAGACAAACAGCACCTCTTTTTCCGGAAAACCGTATTTCCGGGCAATCTCTTCGCCTCGGTTATGAAATACAACATTGGCATCCTTAATTGCTACCTCTAAAATCCTGCCAAGGTCACCATTTATCTTAAGCAGAGTTGATTCACTGTCCGACATGCTCACCGAGGCGCCCGCTGCGGAGAAGAGTTGCCCTACTTTCTTTACCATCTCTTCGTTATCAAGTTTGATAGCAGCATCAACGCGGCGACCTTTATACTCCTTGTTTTCTTTCAGAACCTTGGGGATGTAGTACGTTGAACCTTTGGCAATGGAGTTGAAAAGCCGGTCGGCAGCCTGGAAGGCATTCTTTCCTCCGCCAAATACGGGGCTGAACATTATTCCCAGGACAATAAAGAAACTTACAGTCAGGAGAAGACCTTTTCTGAATTCCTTTTTATTTTCCACTATCATTGTCCTATACCTCCCCTCTCAAGACCTTAAGATTGCTGAAAAACTTTCCGATTACCCATATTGCAAATATCCCCACGGCAATAAAAAAGAGCCAGTTCCCGATAGTGGTCAGAGTTGTTGCCATAGCCTTGGAGATGTTAATGATTTCCATCTCCCTGAGTTTTTCGGGGAGGGCAAACAGCCTGTTAACGAAACCGGCTATGACGGCTACAGCATAAAAAGCCCTGATATAGATTCCTTTTACAACCGTGGTGGTGAGTGCGCCGAGTTGAATTCCCACCAGGGAGCCGAGGAGCATTCCCATTGCCAGTGTATAAAAAACGAAACCATAGACGGCGTACTGTACAATGGCGGCGTAGCCGGCGGTAAATATGATCTGCAGAATATCCGTCCCCACTGTAGTAAAGGAAGAGACACCGAGGATGTAAACAAACATGGGGAAGGTCAGGAAGCCTCCGCCTACCCCCATTATTGCCGCGGCGAAACCGACAATAGCCCCGCATATAGCCACAAAAAACGCGGAAATCTTCTTGCCGCCGGGGGTCAGGTCCTGATCAAAGGTAATAAGGGGAGGAATCCTGGCAGACTGCAACCTGGCGGGAAGACCCTTCTCTCCGGATGCCATCTCGACACCGTGGGGGCTTTCCCCCACATGAGCCCCAACTTCTCCCTCCATCTTCCTGAGCCGGAAAAAATCCAGCAAGGCATAGACGCCTAAAAACCCCAATAAGAGGACATAAACAACACTGATAAAAGTGTCACTTAAAACAGGGTTTTTTTCATAAAGTGTCCTGTTGATCACCCCGCCGCCGGTAACACCGAAGACTGATCCGACCAAAAAGGCGATAGCCAGGCCGGTCGAGACATTACCCAGTTTCTTATGAACAACCGTTCCCATAATAGCCTTGGCGAAGATGTGAAAGAGATCGGTACCCACTGCCAGGATGCCTTTTATCCCGGCGCTCATGAGCGCAGGTGTGATGATGAACCCTCCGCCTGCCCCGATAGCGCCGGTAATTAACCCTGCACAGACACCGATTAGTATGGATACCACAAAAACGAATGTAGTGTAGAAGGCAGGACTATAAGCCTCCTTTCCCCCCAGGATTGGCGGGAGATCAGAAGATGCCAGAGCGATCGATCCTAAAATAATCGGCAATAGCATCAAACCCAGTATCCATCGCCTCTTCCTGCTTCTCAATATGTTCATAGACATTTCATAATCCCACTTTGCATGGGCCATTGCGCCCATCAAAAGCATTTGATACAGTTTTCTCATTAAATAACCTCCTTTTCCTCTTATGAATTTTATTGCGAATACTCAAAAATTATCTTCATTCTGTCTCCTGAAGTGAAACGATATAGCCCGGTTTAACTGTGCAGCCATATTCCGCCGTTGCCAATGAGTCAGTTTCAGAGACTTTGTGAACCACCACCGTTCCTACAGGTTTCCCCATTTCATTGAGGAGGGCAAGGCAGGTGTTGACCCGGATACCATGCCTGGCACCCAGGCCAAAGGCAATCTCGTATCCTCCCTCGCCTTTTATGGCCTTATATACCTCTGCCTTTCCCTGTTCTGCCATGAGATATTCAACCTTCCGGGAT
>JAGVOC010000235.1 GCA_020052975.1 Desulfobacterales bacterium
AGCCATGGCATGATACTCGCCGCGGTTATGGATGGGAAGGCAGTCCTCATGCACCCCGACAAGGAAGTCCCTCCGGGAAGTATCATCAGATAAATTCACCGGGAAAGCCGACAGGCTTGTAAACTCACTGGTAGTGTCCTAATTTGAAAAAATGCAAGAATCAAGTACCACCGAAAATAGTTTAATTCGGCTGAATGCACAATTTACTTTCGCAATGCCATATTGTTTTGGTAGAATAATAATAGATGGAACAATGGGTAAATTAAATTTCAGGTATAATTCTTGCTTACTCAATCAGAAAACTCTTGACATAATTTTTCGGGTTTATATAATAGAGGCAAGTTAAATGAAAACTGTTTTTTCTATCGAAAATTACAAGCAAATAATTGTTCGCAGTGTAAAAAACAAAGAAAATTTTATAATTTCTAACGGCCATCCGGAACACGCATCTTATATTTTAGCCACTTTTTTTAAAGAAGCCAAATCAGAAGTAAGGATTTTTACGGGCAAATTATTTAAAAGTGTATTCGATAATCATGAATTAATTAACAATGCAATTGATTTCCTTAGAACAAATAAGAATGGAAAATTAAAAATAGCATTCGACGAAAAGGTTTCACCTTTTTTATTGATGGGTCAAAATTTTCTTGGCACCATTTTTAAAAATGCTGATATAAAGGATAGAGTTGAGTTGTGGGATTCAAGTTTAGGCTTTGATGTGAAAATGAACCACTTTGCTATTATGGATAAGTCAGCATTTCGCTACGAGTTGAACCATGATCGAAGTGAAGCAATTGCAAATTTCGGGGATTCTCAAGCTGCTATGACACTTTATGAATTTTTTAATTATATTATTAAAAATTCAAAAAGAATTGAATTCTCTAATTGACCACAGAATTTAAGAATTTACAATCACTTCTTCAAATTTCCATTGCCCTCGGCTTAGCCTATTTAGCCTTAGATCGTTTTAGATACGCAAAACATATTAAAATAAAGCACCAAGATTTTGTCCAAAGAGTGGAAAAGAAGTTTGGTAAGGCTTTAAAAGATACCGCATTTACCGAACTGGCAGATAGAATTAGAAAATATGATAAATGGATTTTTTTTTCTTCCCTAAGAGATCTTAAGTGGGGACTCGACTGTGTGACAACAGCGTTTCTAACATTTGTATCAATCATAATTCTCCTTGTCTCAACCTTCTATACCGATAATGCTCTTTATGAATCTGTTTTCATTGCGTTATCTATTGTTGCTTCACTTAGTATTTTTTTCCCAATCTATTGCACAATTAAAGGTGATTATATCGTCAGGCAAGAAATACAGTTTATTGAATCAAGATGGATTCTATTGCTTAAAGAGTACCCTGAACAATCACCACCTAATGAAGTTGGAATTTTACCATATCATTATGAGCATGAGATTAAACTTGTGAAGCAAAACTTACAAAAACAAGCGGGAGAATATTTTAAGGATGCAAAAATTCATGCTGCAAACGAAGGAGAAGAAGAGATTGCATTGACTTTCCTTGCTAAAGCGATCGAAATTGACGAAAAATATAAAGGGTTAGCTCTAAAAGATTGTATTTTTGATAAATTTAAAGAGCAGGAGAAATTTAAATGGTTAGTTGGTTAAACGAATAATTATTGGTAGAATCATCTATCGGAATGATGTTCGGGGATTTTTATTTCATAATTTTACTTTTCTTAAAATCTTTAATAATAGAAGCCCTGACAGCCTTTTCCGGTGAATCTATCGGCGGGACTTTTAAAACTGCATAGTAACGTCTCTTTGTGCTTCCTTCTATCGGAGAACTCCAGGCATAGCATTTATCGGATTTTGAATTTCCTTCAATCTTAAAAACGTGGACAACTCCACTCCATACAGTCTGATCTCTAAAGTTTTCCATAACTGCGACATCCTCAATATGAGAGGCTTTGCAGTTATGGAGACGTTCAACGGCAAGTTTTATGTCTTCAATCTCTGGCTTTATCACTCAGGTTTTTTCTGCGTTTCTTTTTCTCCCTGAATTATAGCAAGTTCCTCATCGGTTGCAAAATCCTCTTTGTTAATTTTCAGCATTTGTATCAATTTTTCAATTGACTTCATGGTAATAGGACCAGACGCAATTAATCGAACAGAAACATCCCTTCCGACTGGATACATCGCCACTTGCCTTTCCGACTTAGCATCCAGTGGCGGCGTATGAGAATATTCAGCGCATGGTTTTAGTTTTAATGTAGCCCCTTGTATTTCTCCCATTTTTTTATCTTCCTCTTCATCTAAATGATACTCTTTTGTTTCATCGCTTTCTTCCTTTATTATACCCTTTTCATATATTTTTGCAAAGTCCATTGTCTGCCTGAAAACGGCAATAAAATCCTTTATACTTTTAGGATTAAACTCATATTCTGATTCAAGATTCCATTCTAATAAGCGCTCTTGTGGAAGTTGTCCAGGATATTTTTCAATAATTTTGTTGAAAATGGAAGGGTTCAGGGCTGCTTCTTTAATAGCTTTCTCCCGTTCTTTCGGATCAGGGTGTTTAATTATCGTCACCGCTAAATTGGTAACATTAACCTTCCTGTTCTCTATCTGTCCCCTCTCTGCATCAATCAATTGATAATAGGACAGGGATGCCATCATTTGAATAGACCTTCCACTCTTAATTGAATAACCCATGGCCTCCATTGCGAGCGGAGCGGGAACAGCTTTTTGTTGATATGCATCATAAAGTTTCCGAACCATTTCAAGCGATTTCTCAAGAGTCAAAATAGGATAATTAGGACTCCGCTTCCCCCTTATGACCTTTTTATCTCCAACATTTTCTTCCGCCATCTCGACACCTCCTTGTGTTCTTTATAGATACAATAACAGGTTGCGTCTCAAATTGCAATAGATAAAAATTAGGTAAATATAAATTATGTGTAGATTAAACTTGACAAGACCTAAAAAATATGCATAATAAATAAAAGGAGGTTGAATTGTTATGAGAAGAGCTTTAGCCCGCTGTGTTCACCAGTCACCGACAAAGCGGGCAATAACGACAAGAGCCTAAGTCTGCTATCCTTGGTCGGGAATAGACTTAGGCTCATGGTGACTTCCCAATGGGGCGGGAATGGTTCCCTGGCGGCCCTTACAACCAATCCAGGCGGGGTTCGATTCCCCGGCGCTCCACCTTTTTTATTATTACCATAATAATTATCATATGTCAAATGAGAGTTTAAAAATGAATATATTAAAGGCAGAAAAACAGGAGATGGCAATAGCGGCACTCGTTGAAGGTTCTTCGATCCGCTCAGTTCGGCCAGAACTGCGAAAAGATACTTGATTCAACCTTACACAATTTAACCTGCAAGAATATTCAGGTTGACGAGATATGGTGCTATGTTGGGAAAAAACAGCGTCACCTTGATGAAACTGATAACATTGATGAAATGGGCGATCAGTGGGTCTTTGTGGCTATTGATGCTGATAGTAAGCTGATCCCTTCATATATAGTCGGGAAAAGGTCGGCAGACAATGCACAGGCATTTATAAAGGACTTATCAGAACGCCTTGATAATCGTATCCAGTTGAGCAGTGATGCTCTCACTGCATACATTGAAGCCGTTGAGTTAGCTTTTGGTTCTGATGTGGACTACGGGCAGATTGTAAAAGCCTATGAAGCTGAGCCGATGGGTGCCGGACGATATTCGCCGCCAAAAGTCATTGGAGCGGAGAAGATCATAGTTTCTGGTATGCCTAAAAGGTCAAAGATTTCTACATCATATGTGGAAAGGCAAAACTTGACGATCCGTATGCAGATGCGCCGGTTCACACGGTTGACCAATGCTTTTAGCAAGAAACTGGACAACCTGAAAGCAGCGGTTGCTTTACACTTTGCACACTATAATTTTGTCAGGATACACGGAAGTCTCAGGGTTACTCCTGCAATGGAAGCGGGAGTGACAGATCGCTTATGGTCAATCAGGGATTTAATGTAAAAAGTATTGATTTATGCAAGAAAAAACCAAAAAATGTTAAAAAAGTAAGATAATATGCAATATATTGATGTTTTTGGGAATATATGATCAAGGATATTCCTATCGTACCCTTGACACCCGCCCATTGGAGTGTTTATACTTTGTGTGAACACATAATCGCCTATAAACCGCCCTATGCGAAATTCTGGGTCTTTATAAAAATTCCAGAATCGACCATAGGGCTTTGCATTTTAAGGAGGTAAATCATGACTAAGGTTGTATTTGTGATAGATGGTTGGTTTATGAGGAAGAGAATATACAAATTAAAAACCTTTTATTATAATGGTAAAAATATTCGTAGATATTGTCTGAGTCTGTTAAAACCTGATCAGGTTGTTTACCGTATCTTTTATTATGATACAGAGCCCTTATCACAAAAAGGGCACAACCCTATAACTAAAAAAATGATTGATTTCAGTATTACTCCTGTGGCTGTGACTCAAAATAAATTACTTGATTCAATAAGAAGCACCCCAAATTTTGCCTTACGTCTTGGTCGTACATTGTGGGCAGATAATGCTTGGATGTTAAAAGATGGAATATTAGGATCTTTGTTGGAAAAGAAATGCACAATAGACGATCTCATGGAAGGTGATGTTATTCCATTGATTCGTCAAAAGGCTGTGGATATGAAAATGGGGCTTGATATTGCATCTATAGCTACAAAACGGTTAGCCGATACATTGATAATAATTACAGGGGATGCTGATGTTGTTCCTGCCCTTAAACTCGCACGAAAAGAGGGCATGCAGGTTGGAATTGATCCATTATATAATTTCATCGACCCTGAGCTCCGTGAGCACGTTGATTTTATTTGTAGTAGAGCAAAAGAAAAATTACCATAACAATTTAAAACCTGCTCTTATATTTCAAATTAGGACAGTACCAACTCACTCTTCTGCTTGTCTCATGGAATAAGAATGCGTTAAGGTAAGAGAATGACCCCCCGGAAAGAACAATTCAGCGGATGTCTGATCGGTCAATGCCTCGGCGATGCGATAGGATTTGTTGTCGAAGG
>JAGVOC010000185.1 GCA_020052975.1 Desulfobacterales bacterium
CCCATTATGGGCTTCCGGTATGTGTAACGAGATGCGGCAACCTTTTTGGTGGAGGCGATCTGAATTTTAACAGGATTATCCCCGGAACGATTCGATCTGTTTTTTATGGTGAGAGACCAGTTATAAGAAGTGACGGAAAATATGTGAGGGATTACTTTTATGTCAAGGATGCTGCAAAGGCGTATATCCTTCTTGCAGAAAAGATGGAGGATAATGGCATCATAGGCGAGGCATTCAACTTCGGTAATGATACACCTATGACTGTCTTAGAAATAGCCGAGGAGCTTCTTGCATTGATGGGGCGTTCAGATTTAGATCCGGTTATTCTGAATGAAGCGAAAGGTGAAATCTTACAACAATACCTTGCTTCGAAAAAAGCTCGCGAAATGCTTGGATGGAAACCAGTCTTTTCAATGAGGGAAGGCCTCAAAGAGACTATAGCGTGGTATGAAAACTATTTTGCTGCACTCAGCATATAAATCCTGCAGAGTCAATGTCAAAGGCTGACAGATATGAAGGACAGATTGTTAGCCTGATCAGCTTATTTCTTCTACTTTTCATAACTTTTGTTTTCAAGACAATCTATGCAATCCCTGTCAGAGATTCGTTGCTATGGTTTCTTGGAGTCTTCTTCTGCTTCTTCATACCTGGGAGTCTTTTGCTCAGGTTTTTAGACTTCGAGAAAGAAGATGCTTTCCTTAGGCTTTTCCACTCTATAGCCCTTGGGACATCATTTGTTCCTATATTCTATATGATTTTAAGGAGGCTCTCCATCCCTGAAATGGTATTGCCTGTTGCCCTTACTGCGTTTCTATTCTGGCTTTTTCTTTTCTATAAAGATTTTAAATATGGGCAATTCGCCATCCATACATCTCCTGGAGATATAATGGCTCTGTTCGTTCTGATGGCTGTGATAATGTTGCTGCTGCACTTCAGTTATTTCACCGATATTCTCTTCTATACGGATGGATTTAAGATAAGGAACATCCCGCTGACTGAAACCTCTTTTCATCTCGGTATTATAAATATGATGAAGGATATGTTCCCCCCTTTGTTCCCTTATGCAAGCGGGTATGATTTTTCCCATTATCATCTGAATATGCATCTCGAGATAGAGATGTTTTATAGGTTTTTTTCTATTGATACGCTGAAGCTCACATATTTTTATTTTCCACTCCTCTATTTTACTCTTCTAGTTTTCATCCCTTACAGTTTCGTGAGAAGACACCTGAAATCACGATTGTTCGGCGTCCTCACATGCCTTCTTTTTTTTGGTTCAGACCTTTCTTTTATTCCTGAATTAGCCGGTATTTCTTCTGGGAAACCCTGGATTTTTTCAACACCGGTATGGTCCCTGATGACTCTCAACGGGTATCTGCCATCTCTCTTTATCATGTTTTTATTCATCTTCTATATGAAAGAATATTATGAAATCGGAAGGGCATCATATTTAGTGATACTGGCGTTTCTCGGATATGCAGCCTTTGGTTTTAAGGGTTCAATGGGGCCGCATTTAATCGGCATAGCATTTTTGACTGGTATCGTTTCTCTTTTTGTTTTTAAAGACAGGAAAAAGTGGATACGTTTTAACATAGCAATGTCACTTAGCGCTGCAGCAGTTATACTCGGCCTTGCCACGTACGGAATAAAAAGTATTGACGTTATTGGTTTTGACCTGTTAAACGGCTTCCGCCGTTCTTCCGCAATGCTCGGCAATTCAGAAGTATCATGGTTTTTATTGCCTTTAACGTTTCCCCTCTATGTTCTTGCCGCTTATGGGGCACGTTCATTTGGTTTGTATCTCTTCAAAGATAGTTTCAAGAAGATAACATTTGATCCCGTATTGTTTTTTATTTTACTCTTCAGTATATCCGGATTCTTTTTAGCTGAGGTCATATATATAGGCCCACCAAACCGCGAGGTAAATAAAGCTTACTTTTTTGCAGAACAGTCTCTTATGTGTGCCTGGCTTTTATTCCCGTATCTCATTTTCAAACTGAACCAGAACTGGAAAAAGCTGGTATTGGCTATTGTGGTCATACTTACTGCTTTCCCAGCTTCAGTTCAGTTCTTTGCTCTCCGTTCCGCCAACAGTTATCATGCGGTTGATTCTGATGCTATAGAGGTGACAGAATATCTGCAGGCAACGCCTGCTGGTTCGATTGTTCTCCATCCTCCAATCCATCCCGATAAAATCGGCCCTTCTCTTGCTTCGAATTTCGCCGGCAGATCATCAGTCATAAACCTGTTTCTCTCTTTCACCCCTGACTGGATAGGGGAAAAAGAGCAGATGAATAGAACCCGGGATATAGTAATGTTTTTCGGTCCCTACGATTCAATCAACAGGTCTCTTATTTTAGATAAGTATAAAGTGGATTATGTCTATGCTCCCTCTGCATATGCTGATATTCTTGGCCGGGAATCAATGTTAACAATGGAGTTGAAAAACAGATCTTATGTGGTATATAAAGTGAACCAAAGGAATAGAGGGGAGTGAAGAGTGTTCTCTATAGTTTCGGTCTCCTTGTTACTAAAATGAAATACCTTTTTCATAAATAAGATATCACGAGGTTTCCCCTCTTCAATGAGGATAAAGCAAGGGGGAAAAATAAAAAAATATATTCTGTTAAAATACTTAACGATGGATATATTGTATGCCTCAAAGTATCATGAACTAGAAGAAAATCACTGGTGGTTCGTTGGCAGGAGGGACATCATATTTAGATTAGTAAAA
>JAGVOC010000476.1 GCA_020052975.1 Desulfobacterales bacterium
ATCGGCAGCTTTTGGAGCATTCATGGGGCTCATTATGGGCAACAATTCCTATTTCGACCATTTTTTTTGATCGTCTTAAACCGTTTTGCAATTGGCTCAAGAGTTTTTGATTTTTGGATTATTAAGTCTTATATTTCTGCAATTGAACAGAAAAGAGAGCGCTTTATCAGCAGTCTGCTGCGCGGAATCATAAATTAGGATCACCTCCAAATTAGTTGGTAATCCAGGATTCGAGGGTTCAAGGGTTCGAGGATTCGAGTGAAAAATCCGCCTGAGGCGGAAAGGGTTCGAGTGCCACGAAGTGATGAACAGAAGCAAATAAAGGAACTATTATGCTTGTTCGAGATATAATATATTCATGGAAAGGGTGGGGCGGGAAGCTCAGCCTCGGAAGCGGAATGTGCAGGCTTCGAATATACGATATGACAAAGGCGGCGGTAAAAGCGGTGGTTCATTTGAGGCCGATAATTGTCGTAGTTTCAGACGTTCCGGAAAGCAACATGTCGGTAAGAAGCTGTGCAGGCCATATAGCCACAATGGTATCAAGGGATTTTCACATTGACGCGCACCGGATGCTCTGGATTGAATATTATCCATTAAAGACATATGGCAAGGAAAACGAGCATATTATACCCGAAAGCTTTGAAGCAGTTGAGTTCGACTGGCATGACGATAATGCCATTAAGCCAAAATGGAGAACTTTGCAACCGCCGCTTCTGGATGAAATAGCAAAGATGGTTAAAGATAAGGGGGTCAAGGAGTCAAGGGGTCAAGGATTCGAGGAGTCATAAACCAGCAACTTCAACCGTTCTTTCAACCTCTCCGGAAGGCCTGCTGTTTTTATATTCCTGCATAGATCTACAGTTCTTCTAAGTGTTTCAAGGCATACATTGCACCTTATACACTCTTCCATGTGGCGCCTTATCTCTTCGCAGGTTTTATCATCAAGCTCATTATCCAGATATTCGGAGAGTTTTTTAAACATTGATAAGCATTTTTGATGGTCATGTTTTTTATCTGTCATGTTCAAAATAACCTTTAAGTTTTTCCTTGAGGAAAAGCCGAGCCCTGTGGAGCCTCACTTTTACGCTTGCGGGTTTTATATTCAGAATCTGCGCGGTCTCTTTGGTGTCGAATCCTTCAATATCCCTTAAAACCAGTACAATCCTGTATTTTTCAGGAAGTGATAAAATCGAGTTCCGTATATTATCCGACAGCTCGTCGTTAAGAACCTTTTCTAGAGGTTCCGAAGCCCATGGAGGCAGGCTGTCCGGAATATTCTCTTTATCCTCAGGCATGAAATCTTCGAGAGATATTTCTTTTTGAGGCGCGAATTTTGATTTGCGCCTTTTCTTTATACATGCTGAACTTGCGACCCTGTAAAGCCAGTTTCTGAATTTTGATTCATGCCTGAAATCTTTTAAATATTTGTAAACATTTAAAAAAGTGTCCTGAACCATGTCTTCGGCATCCCGGGCATCATTGCACATCCTTAAGCCGAAGTTATAAAGCTTATGCTCATATTTTTTTACAAGGTCATAGAATAATGAAACTTCCCCCGAATTTATTGCATCAATCAATCCGGTGTCTTCGTCATTTATTATCTTCTGCCCCGGGACTTTTTTCATCCGTTTTATTGCTTGTCACCTGACAAGAATTGCGCATTCATGTTGATATTCCAAATTTCGGCAATATATATGCCTGTAACAGAACCCATACTCCGACAACAACAAGTAAAATGACCATTTCTTTCATTATATGTACTCCTTTTACAATAAAAAGTTGTTATTTAATAGTTAAAAAGTCAAAATTCAGACGGCAAAGTAAAAAGCTCATTATGCAAGGCGCACGAATCTTGAGGAATGAAGCGTACTTACTGGTACGCTGCAATGATTCACCCTGTTGAATCGGCCCTGCCGTCTCGCGCAGCGAGAATTCAACAGGGCGGGGATGAAGTGTCAGCCGCGGCGGACAGAATGACTTTTTACGAAGTCGCCCACTTCTTTTTGAAGATCAGGCAGTAGAGGCTTATGGACAGAAAGAGCATCACCAGCGCAAGATGGCTTAAATCAAGAAAAATAATTAAATTATGAGAAAATATGTAGCCTTCGAAATTTCTTATTACAAGTAAACTCCCGGTAGCTATCAGGCTGATTATCAAAGCTCCCCTTAAATATCCTGTAACTGTTAATTTCGAATTTTTTCTGCCGGCCATTACATAACCGGTCATAATATATGCTGAAAATCCGATAAGCAGCGCCGCGCAAATATAATGTATATAATGTGTTACATAAAACCTGGCGAGCCATCCAAGTCCGGGTATATCGGCGATGTAATACCTTTTGAAAATGGGCATCTGCCCGAAACCGGAAAGGGTGATGAAAAAAACTGTTAAAAGATACAGATAACGAACATTATTCTTTCGACTCATCTCTTTTTACCTCATTCTCTTTTCTGGAATTTTTATAAAATGTCCCAACGGCTGCTGCAATTCCTGCTATGGGCGCTATAGCCAGTGCGGCAACCAGGTTATTTGCCTTTCCCATGGAATCGGATACGGCCTTCAGGTGAGGTTTTCCTTTGCCGGTTTCGATCGCTTTGTTCAAAGTTTCAAAGGGAACGGGGGAGACGTAAATCGTATTTGTCCCGCCGTTTTCATTTTCGCCGTATATGTAGCCGTTCGTCTCTTTTGCAAGCGCATGCGCTTTTTTGATGATTTCATCCCTGGGACCTATCTCCTGGACGTTTTCAGGGCATACCTCTATGCATGCGGGGAGCTTGCCTTCCGCAATGCGGTTGTAACACCGGTCACACTTGTACATCACGCCGTTACCCGCAAAAGCAGGCAGAATATCAAGATAAAGCCCTGTTCCGGTCTGGCGCTGGGGGATTTCCCACGGGCAGACTTCCCTGCATTTGGCGCCGCCGAGA
>JAGVOC010000222.1 GCA_020052975.1 Desulfobacterales bacterium
ACGGTTTTTGGTTGCTTGTGTCAAACCCATATTACCGAATTAACGAGGTTTTTCAATCATTTTCTTATACAAATAGCAGCGCAATAGCGGATCTACGGTGAAAACACAGTTTCCTTCGAAGATTGAAGATTCCCCGCTGCAACAAACTTGTATCTTTTTTGATTTTTTTTTATAATTATAATTGAAAAAAGTGATGAACCGGGGGCTTGGTTAATGAAAAACAGTAACAAATTTTATCTCATACTCAAATTCGCCGGAAAACCGCTTATTGACTTTTTCAGGGGGCGAAAAGAGGAATTATCAAGTGAAATCAGGCGGCTTGAAGCTGAGAAAGAAATAATCTCGGTTAAAATTAACGAAACTATGAAAACTCTCGGTGAAAGCGAAGCCCGGTTCGCTCAGATGAAAGAAAATATTGTCAAGCAGGGAGAATCAAAAAAAGCAGAAATTATCAATAAAGCCGGTGAAGAAAGCATTATGATAATTGAAAAAGCGAAGCAAAATGCTGAAATTCAGCTTTTAAAGGCAAAGGAAAAACTGCGCGCAGATATTATCGATCAGACCTTCGAAATTCCCCCGGGGAAAAAACACCTCAGGTAAATACTATCTTATCCCCTTTTGCCTCAGCTTTTACCGTGCTTCCCTCGGCAATTTCACCTTTAAGAATTTCTATCGAAAGAGGGTTCTCCAGATATTTCTGGATTGCGCGCTTTAACGGACGGGCGCCATAAACCGGGTCATATCCCTTTTCCACTATCATTCTTTTCGCTTCATCCGAAAGCACAAGCCTGATGTTTCTTTCCAAAAGCCTTGCTTCGAGTCTCTTTATCTGAATCCCGACAATTTCACCTATCTGCCCCGTAGTAAGATTGTGGAAAATAATTGTTTCATCTATCCTGTTTAAAAACTCGGGCTTAAAACTTGCCTTTAAGGCTTCCATAACACGGGTTTCCATCTCTTCGCGCTTTGAAGCACCCAGTTCCTGTATCCACTGGCTTCCTACATTGGAAGTCATTATGATTATCGTATTTTTAAAATCAACCGTTCTTCCGTGTCCGTCTGTCATTCTGCCGTCATCCAGTATCTGCAGAAGAACATTGAAAACTTCGGGGTGTGCTTTTTCTATCTCGTCGAAAAGGACAACAGAATAAGGCCTTCTCCTTACAGCTTCTGTGAGATATCCTCCTTCATCGTACCCGACGTAACCCGGCGGGGCGCCTATAAGCCTCGAGACAGAGTGTTTCTCCATATATTCGGACATATCAATTCGCACTATCGCCTGCTCGCTGTCAAAAATAAACTCGGCAAGAGCTTTAGCCAGCTCGGTTTTTCCAACCCCTGTCGGTCCCATGAAAATAAAAGAGCCTATCGGCCTGTTTGGATCCTGCAAACCGGACCGGGCTCTTCGAACCGCATTTGAAACCGCCGTTATAGCTTCGTCCTGACCGATTACCCTGTTTCCAAGCCTCTCTTCCATCCTGACAAGCTTTTCCCTTTCTCCCTCCATCATTTTCCTGACCGGGATTCCTGTCCACTTTGATACAACTTCTGCAATATCTTCATCATCGACTTCTTCCTTGAGCATTTTTCTGTCCTGCTGCAATTCAGAAAGCTTTTTATTGGCATCATCAAGTCTTTTCCTTAAATCAGAAGCCTTTCCGTATCTTATCTCAGCAACTCTGGCAAGGTTGCCCTCTCTTTCAGCCTGCTGCTCTTCTATGCCAAGCTGCTCAATCTCTTCCTTTATCTTTCTTATTATCTGAATCAGGTCTTTTTCTTTCTTCCAGTGGGATTTCATTTCGTTTATTTCGTCGTTCATGCCGGAAAGCTCTGCTTCAAGCCTTAAAAGCCGATCCTTTGAAGCAAGGTCTGTTTCCCTCTTCATGGCTTCCCGTTCAATTTCAGCCTGGACTATCCTGCGCTGAATCTCGTCAATTTCAGCGGGCATGCTGTCAATTTCAATCCTCAGTTTCGAAGCGCATTCATCAATTAAATCGATTGCCTTATCCGGAAGAAACCTGTCGGAAATATAGCGGCTGGAAAGAGAGGCGGCAGCAACTATTGCCGAATCTTTGATTCTTACACCATGATGCACCTCGTATTTTTCCTTTAACCCGCGAAGAATCGAAATGGTGTCTTCAACCGTAGGCTCGTTTACCATTACCGGCTGAAAGCGCCTTTCAAGGGCCGCGTCCTTTTCTATATATTTTCTGTATTCGTTTATCGTTGTAGCTCCGACACAACGGAGGGTTCCTCTTGCCAGAGCCGGTTTTAACATGTTGGATGCGTCCATTGCTCCTTCGGCTGCTCCTGCACCGACAAGAGTGTGAAGTTCATCGATAAAAAGAATTGTCTCGCCTTCAGCGTTCTCAACCTCCTTGAGAACTGCCTTCAAACGGTCTTCAAACTCACCCCTGTATTTTGCGCCTGCAATCAGAGCGCCCATATCAAGAGCAACAAGACGCCTGTTCTTTAAACTTTCCGAAACATCTCCTTCAACAATCCTGCGCGCAAGCCCCTCAACTATGGCTGTTTTTCCCACTCCGGGTTCTCCGATAAGAACCGGGTTGTTCTTTTTTCTTCTTGAAAGAACCTGGACAACACGCCTTATTTCATCATCCCGTCCTATTACCGGATCAAGTTTTCCAAGTCTTGCAAGGTCGGTAAGATCCCTGCTGAACTTGTTCAAAGCCTGGTATTTTTCTTCAGGGTTCGGATCTGTTATTCTCTGGGTCCCCCTGACATCCACCAAAACTTTTAATATCGTCTCCCGTGTAATATTATTTCGCTTTAATATTTTTGATGCTTCTCCGGTATGGTCATCTGAAACAGCAAGAAGAATATGTTCGGTACTCACATATTCATCCTTCATTTTTGAAGCTTCAGCGAAGGCAGCGTCGAGCACATTGCTGGTTTTCTGGGAGATGCGGATATCTCCCGCGCCTTTGACTTCAGGCAGCCTGTCGATCGAAAGAGCAACTTCTCTGGCGACAGAATCGGGAGAAACACCGAGCTTGTTTAACATGGCTCTCGTTATTCCTTCCTGCTCGCTCAGCATTGCGGAAAGAAGGTGCTCAGGTTCTATCTGCTGGTTATTATTTTGGGAAGCCACAGAATGGGCATTCTGAATGACTTCCTGTGATTTTATTGTAAATTTATCAAAACGCATAAATGCCTCCTGATTTCGTAATTCTTTTATCAGTATATTATTCGACGGCTTAGTAAAAAGCTCATTATGCAAGGCGCGCGAATCTTGAGGAATGAAGCGTACTTTTTGGTACGCTGCAATGACAAAAGATGAAGCGCAACACAGCAGAATGACTTTTTAATAAGCCGTCACTAACCTAAAGAATAAACACGGAAAAGAATATGTCAATCGGAAGGATGTGTTATATAAAGACTTGTGGTTCTTCTCACATTTTATATGAGAATACAGGAGTCAGAATCCAGAATACAGAAGAAAAACAATACCATGGTTATGCTGGCTCCTGACTCCTGGCTCCTGTATTCTCAGGCTTCGTTGTGCCCGCCATGGACATGAAGGTTAGTTGGGAGATGATCCTTTAATTTTTAGTTTTGTATTTTTCTTTTCAAGCAGCGCAGCATGGGCAGCAGCAAGGCGGGCAACCGGAACACGGAAAGGAGAACACGAAACATAGTTAAGCCCAAGCTCGTGGCATACCATAATTGATTTTGGATCGCCTCCATGTTCACCGCAAATTCCGCATTCAAGATCAGGTTTTACGGACCTCCCTTTCTTGACGGCAATATCGATCAACTCACCAACTCCATCTCTGTCAATCGTAGCAAACGGATTGTCCGGCAGAATGCCGGAACCGAGATATTCAACCAAAAATCCGGATTCGGCATCATCTCTTGATATTCCAAAAGTCATCTGAGTAAGGTCATTTGTGCCAAAGGAAAAGAAAGAAGCATATTCCGCAATATGGTCGGCAGTCATGGCCGCGCGCGGGATCTCAATCATGGTCCCGAACTTGTAATCAATTTCCATACCCTGTTCATTCATGACTTTGATCGCTACTGCTTCCAGTGTTGTCCGTTGAGTTTTCAGCTCGTTAACATGGCAGGTAAGCGGTATCATTATTTTTGGATAAACCTTAATGCCTTCTCTTGCCACAATGCAGGCAGCTTCAAAAACTGCCCGAACCTGCATCATGGTGAGTTCCGGGATATGAATTCCAAGCCTGACACCCCTCATGCCAAGCATTGGATTTTGCTCACGGAGGCTTTCAACCCGCTTTAGTATTTTTTCCTTTAATCTGATTTTTTGCAGGAGATCATCAATATCCGACAAATTTCCTGCGTTCTTTATCCTGATCTTCAAATCAGAAAGGTCTCGCATCAGCTCAACATGATTCGGTAAAAACTCATGCAAAGGAGGATCAAGCAGACGAATAATTACAGGAAGGCCATCCATTATGCGGAATAATTCCGCGAAATCATCCCTCTGAAAAGGCAGGATGGAATTTATGGCTTCACGCCGTTCAATCGGAAAATCGGTCATGATCATTTTCTGGATAAAAGGGAGGCGTTCAGATTCAAAGAACATATGCTCCGAGCGGCAAAGGCCTATTCCTTCAGCGCCGTAATCACGGGCGCGCTTCGCGTCGCGCGGATAATCGGCATTTGCCCAGACCCCGAGTCGCCTGAATTCATCAGCCCATGAAAGAAGCTTAATAAGCCAGGGATCTTTAATATCCGGAATCGTAGTTGCCAATTTATCCAGATAGACTTCCCCTGTTGTTCCGTCAATTGATATCCAGTCTCCTTCATGAACTATTTTGTCCTTAACGCTCATCTTGCGCCTGCCAAGGTCTATCGTGAGAGAAGAGACTCCGACTACGGCTGGTTTTCCGAACTGGCGAGCAACAAGCGCGGCATGGCTTGTGCGTCCGCCGCGGGTGGTTAAAATGCCTTTTGCTGCGAGCATTCCGTGAACATCATCCGGCCTCGTTTCAGGCCGAACCATTATAACCTGCTTGCCCTCCTCCTTTGCCCATGCTTCGGCACGGTCTGCATCAAAAGCAACTACGCCGACCGCTGCACCGGGAGATACATTGAGACCGGTTGCCAGCAATCTGCCTTCTCCCTTCGCAGCTTCAACAGCTTTGAGGTCAAACTGCGGGTGTAAAAAGAAATCAACCTGTTCGGGAGCAACCCTGAGAACTGCTTCTTCACGAGTGATAAGCCCCTCTTCAGACATATCCACGGCAATCCGGACAGCAGCCTGGGCCGTTCGCTTTCCGTCCCTTGTCTGAAGCATCCAAAGCTTGCCTTTTTCAACCGTGAATTCCATATCCTGCATGTCGCGGCAGTGTTTTTCAAGGAGATTCGCCACTTCTTCGAATTCACGGTAAGCAACCGGCATATCCGCTTTCATTTCTGACAGATCCCTGGTCAGGCGAATACCGGCGACAACATCTTCGCCCTGAGCATTTATCAGATAATCGCCTTCCATCTGCTTTTCACCGGTTGAACCATTTCGGGTCATTGCGACACCTGTGGCGCTGTCGTCTCCCATGTTTCCGAAAACCATTGTCACAATACTGACAGCGGTTCCAAGATCATGTGAAATACCGGCGGCATTCCGGTAGTCAACAGCCCGTTTCCCATTCCAGCTTTTAAAAACAGCCTCGGTAGCGAGGTGTAGCTGCTCATAGGGGTCTGTGGGAAAATCCCTTTGAGCGTAACGTTTGAAAATCCGCTTGAATTTCTCTGTAACCTTTTTCCATGCATCCGCAGGAAGTTCGGAATCCACATTAACTCCATAATCCTTGCGGATTGCTGTAATTACTTCCTCAAATTTTTCATCCGGTATGTTCATAACGACACTCCCGAACATTTGTACAAGGCGGCGGTATGAATCATAAACAAAACGTTCATCCTCTATGTGCCCCGCCAAACCTTTTGACGTTTCATCATTGAGACCGATATTGAGTACGGTATCCATCATGCCGGGCATTGAAAATTTAGCGCCTGACCGGCAGGAAACAAGCAGAGGATTATGGGGATCTCCAAATTTTTTTCCTGTTGCAATCTCTATCGTTTTAAGAGCTTCTTTTTCCTGCTCCCACATTCCTTCCGGAAAAGTACCGTTTTCCGCCAGATATGCATTACATGCTTCGGTTGTAACTGAAAATCCCGGCGGAACGGGGACTCCGATGCGCACCATCTCAGCAAGATTTGCGCCTTTCCCTCCGAGCAATCCCCTTACGCCATCCCAGTTTCCGCCGACGTACGCTTCTGCAAGATCAACTTCACTAAACAAATACACCCACTTTTTAGGCATTTTGATCACCTCAATTGTTTTTCATATTACTTTATCATATTGATCCCGCTCTCTTTTGCCCCGTGCCTCACACCTCGTGCCTGCTCTATTTCGCTTTTCCGCAGTAAGGGCAAAAATCAAAATCACCCTGCAGCTTCTTTCCACAATTGTTGCATGATTTTTCTTTTTCACCTGAACAGGAACTCTCTCCGAACCCGAATTCTTTTACTTCCTGTTCACATTTGTCACAAATGAGTAAGGCCTCACCTTTTTTTATCCTGAACAGCGGAATAAAAAACAGACTGAAATAATGGTCTATACGCTTGTAATGAGCCTGCGCCAAACCGCAAACAGGACACAGCCTGGGCTTTTTATCTATAAGAGTGGTTTTTGGCGAAACACCGGCTATCAAAAACATTTACTAAAAGGACCTTGGCTTGCAGATAATTTCACGTATCCGCATGTTGAATAAATCGGACTGATTTGCAGGAGTCGATACTATCGCTGCATCTGCCCCATTGTTTGTTCCGCCAATGGATATCAAATCGTTTCCTGTAAGAACTCCGGCGTCTGCCGCCATAATAGAAATTTCTACAGCGACTTTTACGCCCTGACCGAAAAGCCTCAGAGTATCAGCAATAAGGAGGGCCGGATAAATACCGCCATGCTTTTTTGCCACTGCCCGTTCGACTCCGGATAATGCATGCGTTGCTGATACAACAACAGCCCCTTTCTCCTCAAGATTTTTTCTTACTGCATCCGGCATCACTCTTTTGAAAGGCTCCAGGAAACCGCAATGGTAAGTAACAATAACAACTTTAAACCCTTCAAATATTTTAAGAGCTTTTTTGGCCGTATCCCCTTTTGAAGAAGCAACGACCACTTCTTTTATCCCCAAAGCCCTGCCCCGTTCAAATGCAAGCCTTAAAGTATCTTCTGTATTTATTTTTCCCGGTTTATCAAAATACATATTGACCTCCTTATTAACATGTTGTTGAAGATATATATAATATTTATATTTTCAGTCAACATTCTTTAAGACCCTTACAAATATTCTGGAGGCAATTATGGATAAAAATCACCCGGAACTTCTCGATATTTTAAAAGATATTCTTAAATATTTCAACTAATCCGCCGACGTAGTCGGCGGTGGGGTGTGGGGGCATGGCTCCACACCGATAACTCATCAACCTTGTTGATGAGTTTACATAT
>JAGVOC010000414.1 GCA_020052975.1 Desulfobacterales bacterium
CCGAGATGCCCGGAAGAGTGGTCGGCATATAAAGGATGCTGCCTTCCTTGAGAGGGGGCATGAATTCCGAACCGAGTTTGAAATAGGCGGGAAGGCTCAAGGCCACCAGTAGAACGGAAGATGCTATAATCGATTTCGGATGCTTCAGCACGAATCTGCATACAGGCTCGTAAATCTTGAATATAATCCTGCTCACCGGGTGCCGCTCTTCAGGGTAATATGTCCCCACAAAAAATTTATTGGCAAGCCATGCAAGCCATTTCGGTCTGAAGGCAAACGGATCTATCCGGGAAAAGAGCATCCGCAAAGCCGGATCAAGGGTTATTGCCAGAAGCGCGGCAATCGCCATTGCAAGCGTCTTGGTGTAGGCAAGTGGTTTAAAGAGCCTTCCTTCCTGATCCACAAGTGCAAAAACAGGGAGGAACGCAACCGCTATGACAAGAAGCGAAAAGAATACCGAAGGTCCGACCTCTTTAAGCGCCTCGAGGCGCACTTCGTGAAAATCTCCTTTTCTCCCGTCAGCCTGCCAGTGATAGATTTTGTTGTATGCGTTCTCAACTTCCACAATCGCGCCGTCGACAAGAACGCCTATTGATATCGCTATGCCTGCAAGCGACATGATGTTTACATTTATATCAAGAAGATACATCGGTATAAATGCAAGAAGCACGGAAAGCGGAATAGTGACGATGGGCACAACAGCCGAAGGAATGTGCCAGAGGAAAAGAAGAATAACAAGCGACACGACTATCATCTCCTCGGTAAGTTTATCCTTCAGGGTTTCAAGCGCCCGGTGGATAAGATCGGAGCGGTCATAGGTTACAACCACTTCAACTCCTTCCGGAAGCGACGGCTCAATCTCCTTTAATTTCTGCTTGACCCTGTTTATGACATTGAGGGCGTTCTCTCCGTGCCTCATTACGACAATGCCGCCGACGGTATCCCCGAGGCCGTCAAGATCCGAAACACCCCTGCGCAACTCAGGCCCCAGTTCTACTCTTCCTATATCGGAAAGAAGCACCGGAACACCGCCCGGTCCTGTCTTTAAAACTATTTTTTCGAAATCGCCCAGGGACCTCGCATATCCGTGGCCCCGCACCATGTACTCAATTCCGCTCCATTCAAGAAGCCTGCCCCCGACCTCGTTGTTGGAGCCCCGGATGGAATCTATCACTTCATCGAGAGAGAGCCCGTATGCCGCAAGACGGTTAGGATCAACGGTAATCTGGTACTGTTTTACAAAACCTCCGATTGACGCAACCTCGGCAACTCCTTGAACAGACTGCACGGCATATCGCAGAGTCCAGTCCTGGTAAGAGCGGAGCTGATCAAGCGAATGTTTCCCGGAACGGTCGATAAGAGCGTACTGGAACACCCATCCGACCCCTGTGGCGTCAGGTCCCAGTTCTGTCTGAACACCCTGGGGAAGGCGCGACTGTATCTTGGAAAGATATTCAAGAACCCTTGAACGTGCCCAGTAGATATCGGTGCCGTCCTGGAAAATGACATAAACATAGGAGAATCCGAAATCCGAAAAGCCGCGGATTGCTTTGACTTTCGGAGCGCCAAGGAGCGCAGTGATAATAGGATATGTCACCTGATCTTCTATGATATCCGGAGAGCGATCCCATTTCGAGTATATGATGACCTGTGTGTCGGAAAGATCAGGAAGCGCATCAAGGCGGATTTTCTTGAGTGTGTAGAGAGCTATCACCGCAAGCACAACTGCGCCCATGATGATGAGAATGCGGTTTTTTGCGGAAAACTCTATGATTTTCTGAATCATTTTCCACCTCCGCCCCCCTTGCCTGCGGCCCCGGCGGACTGCAGGATAGCGGCGCGCAAGCGGGATTCCGAATCAAGAAGGAAATTGGCCCTGACTACGACCCTTTCTCCTGCTTTGACTCCTGAAATGACCTGCGCCAGTCCGCTGTTCCGATATCCGGTTTTGACTTCGCGCGGCTCGAAACGGTCTCCATCTATGCCCACAAACACAATCTGGCGCAGTCCCGTATTCATTATGGCCGAATCGGGAATTACGACCGATTCTAGAGTCATAATTCTCATGGAAACGTTCACGAACATTTCAGGCTTTAAGGAAAAATCGCTGTTTTGAAACTCGAACCGCGCCCTCAACGTGCGGCTCTGGGGATCAAGATACGGATAGATATATGAGACCCGTCCGGTTATTTCCCTTTTTGGATCATAAGCAAACGAAATTACCCCTCTCTGCCCGACCCGGACAAAATTCGATTCGAACTCGTAAAAATCGGCCTCAATCCATACCGTTGAAAGATCCGTAATCGTGAAAAGTTCCATTCCGGGGTCAACCTGCTGACCCTCGTAAACCTGTTTGACGGTCACGAAACCGGAAACCGGAGCAAGCAGCGTAACTGTGCGGCGCGTTTTGCCCGTTTTTTCGATCTCCATTATGGAACTTTCCGGAACATCAAACAGCTCCAGCCTTTTTCTTGCGGCTTTTAAAAGATCTTCACCTCCTTTCCGAACCTCAGGAATGGAAGAGCCTGCGAAGCTCATCGCATTTTCTTGTGCGCGCAGAAATTCCTCCTGGCTTGCAAGAAGTTGCGGCGAATAGATAGTCAAAAGAGGCTGGCCGGCTTTTACAAGCTGACCGGTTGTGTTTACGTAAAGTTTCTCTATCCACCCTGAATTTTTTGTGTGGACATGGCGCATGCGGGTCTCGTCGGCCTTTACCAGGCCCACAGCCCTGATGTCTCCCTCCATTTTCTGCTTTGTTGCCTCGGCGACCTGAATGCCGGCAAGACGTATTCCTTTTTCATCAATTGTAACGGTTGCAAGCCCCTTAACCTCTTTTTTTTCAGGCGGAGATACCTCGTCGGCATATACCGGAATATACTCCATGCCCATTTCATCCTTTGCTGGAACAGGCGAACTTATCGAGGGATCCATCGGGTTGCGGTAAAAAAGTATTTTTCTTTCCGCCTTTGCAGGCTTTTCTGCCTTTGCCTTTTGTTCTCCGGCAGGCTTATCTTTTTCAGCGCAGGCCCACAAAAATACGGAAAACAAAATGACGACGATAAAAACGATTTTCCACCTGCATATACAATTGATTCTCTTCACGGCAATTCTCCTTTCTTTTCATCCGACCGGAAAGGGGCTGTCAGCGCATCAAATCCGGCCCAGGTGATGATTCTGTCCGATTCGCGCCGGGCAAGCTGTGTTCTTGCGTCAAGCCATAAATTATAATCCTCTATAACGACTGAAAAATCTGCACGGCCCGCAAGATAGGAAGCGCGCGCCGAATTGAGGGCTGCGCTTGTCTGGGGAATAATGGCATCCCTGTAACGACTTATCTGTTCGTGGTCCCGGTTCCACCTGGCAATAAGAACGGCGATTTCCGAACTTACAGCCGTCTCAACTTCTTTAAGATTTTTTTTAGCCTCGTCAAGCTTATGCTCTGCAGCGCGTTTAAGAGGCTTTTGTTTACTCTTTTGCCATACGGGAAGAGTAAGTCCAAAGGAGACGAGAGCCATAGGATCGTATTCATTGTCAAAACCTATTCCGGCTCCCGCAAAAAAATCCGGCCAGAAATCAAGGTCAGCTGCTTCAAGCCTGTATTCCGCAGCCTTTACGGCGGCTTTTTTCAGAAAAAGAGCAGGAGCGTTTGCAAGGGCAAGCTCTTCCATCCTCTGCAATCCTTCCTGCTGCAAAGAAACTGCGGGAAGTGAAATAATTTTTCCCACCGGAGAGCTGCCCGGGCGGCCAAGCAGCCTGTTTAACCCGGCTGCCGTTTCCTTTCGCTCTGCCGCGATATCGGCCATCCGTTCGAGGATGCGGGATGATTCAAGCTGGGCCTTTATCTGTGATTCCTGCTCTCCTTCGCCTGTGCTGTAACGCACGGCCGCCGTTGTTTCCAGCATTTTTACAAGCTCTCTTGCAACGGCAAGCCCCGCAGCTTCGCTGTCAAGGGCATAGAGCCTGGCATAAAAGGTGCGAATATCCCTCGTAACCTGCCTTTCAATATCAACAAAGCCGGCAAATTCCATCTCCGATTCCGCGCCGGCAGTCTTTCCCTTCACAGAGCGCTTTCCCGGAAAAGGAAATTCCTGCTTCAATACAATCTCTCCTTTTACGAAACCAGGCGACGAAAGAGAGCTTATATTTTCCTCAAGTGAAAATTCAAGCTCAGGGTCGGGAAGAGCCGAAGCAGGTTCAACAAGCTCCTTTGATGCGGCAACCCTTGAGCGGGCGGCCCCGACAGCAGGGGACTTCTCAAGCGCCTCAGCAACAAGCTCTTCAACAGGCGGCGCCAATGCACTCTCTTCTGTTTTAGCAATATCGGAAGAGGCTGTTTCTACTCGTTTATCAGCAGCATCTCCGTTTCCATGAAGAACCGGGATGAGCAGCGCCAGTAACACAATGAATCGAAGAATTATTTTTACTCTCAAGGAATCCTCCCCGCGGAATATGATCATTCCACAAAGTTAGAATTATTTTGTAACTGCTCGTGAGTCAGAAGAGAGATTCCGGAATAGAAGCGAGGAGAGGATTCTTTTTCATTCTGACTCCTGAATTCCGGCTCCTATCTCCTGATTAGTTACTTATTTTTTTGCATCAGGTCCCGAAATGATATCTCCGCATGCAAGCTTCCTGGAGCCATTGTATGGGTTAAGGATTACCGCTCCCTTCTGCAGCCATGAACCAGGATCCCCCTGGCAATAAACCACATTTATTCCTGCCGGTTTTGACATGGCGGCCCACATCACAACAGGCTTGGATAAACTCACAAATGCAGAACGCATACCGGCTATCTCTTTTGCCAGGAGCATTTTTTTTGCTCCGTCTGAAATGCCTCCTGGAATACTCTTGTAATGGGATGCATGCTCGCCTGTAACAAGAGAAGATAAAACGCTCCCTGCAAGACCTTCAATTTTTTTCGCAGCATCGGCAACTCCGTCTGTCTTATCTGAAGCAAGGCTGTCTGCTATTTTAAGATATTCAGCAAGAATCGGCTGCATCTTTTCATCGAACTTTTCACTCCCTGCAAAAACAGGATTTCCGATTGATGAAATTACCAAAAACATAAAACCGGTTATAAGGATTAAAGAAAGATTTTTCATAAATACCTCCGTAAGTTGATATATTAATTATAATAATACGTCATATCTTATGTGTAAACACAGCAAGCGGTGTGCCATTTACATAAATATTACATTGATATAATTATAAGGCCTTATAAATACAAGGTATTATTGGGTTGGTTGAACAGTTCTTTTTTCAAAAAAAACCAATTGTGGATATATTGTATACAGTCCGAATGTATCTCGGAAATAATACGGATACAAAGTATCCATATATACTTATTATGATGCAAGGCTTTTTGAGGTCCGCTCCAGCCCTTTTATAAGAGGCCCGTCTTTTCTCCATGTGTAACAAGTATCAATCAAATACTTTTCCATGGAGTCACGTGAAAACTGGCCGTTCAAAGGTTTTCGCGCAAGATTGGTCCAGAAACCCTGGACGGCAGCCGGGGCCATTACAAGAAGAAGAGTGGTCAGATGGGAGCACCCCTTTGTTCCGCCGGTAATTTTCTTTACCTTAGCTGAAAAACCCGGAGCAATATTCAGTCCTTCCGTTTTCTTAAGGCTGTTGATTGTTTCAATGCAATCCTCATGGGGAGTGCAAGGCATTTCAACTTCAATTTTTTTTATTAAAAGATGCTCTCCGATCAGCAAACGAATAACCATGTGATGAATCGTCCCCGGCGGGTGTGCTTCGCCTGAAATAAGGTAATATGGTTTCAATCTGTTGTCCTTTAAAACACCTTCAACAATTATTCCTTCCCCCGCGCACTCATATGTTGAAACCTCAACGCTTCTCGTATGGACTTTATCACCGCACCGGTCTTTCAGACTCATCATCCTCTCCTTATCTTTAATATCCGGATTGACAAATAATTTATATAAACAACTTAATATATTTTTAATGCTGTTTCAAATACAAAACCCGTTTCATCCGTGTATTTTTTTAAATTCAATCTTTTTCCGACTTTGATGGTCCCGGCAACTTTCTTTTACAGTCTGAAAAGAATCCCGACATATTTCAATAATCAAAAAGAACACCATAATTTTTATTATATAGAA
Organism: Desulfobacterales bacterium; assembly: GCA_020052975.1. The sequence goes on from JAGVOC010000414.1 coordinate 6,126, forward strand.
ATTATAATTTATATTTCAAGATGTTACATATAATGTCTCACAATCATTTTCATGGTATGGATATTGCTTTTCCTGAAAAGTAAGTAATAACGGACAGAAGGAGATGGGATAAATTGAAAAAGGAGGAGCCGTGGATATTTTATCAAAAGCAAAGCTTCTTGTTCACATTTTAAGGTGGCGGTTTACCTGGAACCGTAAAAATCTTGATTACAAGGTCAAAAATATTAACAATCCCAAGTTCATGAGCGCAATGGAAGCAATAAAGCTTATACCCGATGGCGCAACCGTATTTTCTTCAGGGCTTGGCGGGAACACACGCTGTTCTGTCTGGTTCTGGGCGACTGAACGATCCTTCCGGGAAACAGGGCATCCCAGAAATTTGACGCACATCAACGTCGGAGCCCAGGGCGGACGCGGGAAGGTCCCCGGTACCGTTGAAAACCTTGCCAGCCGGAAGGGGTGCGTCACCCGTTATATCGCCGGACATCTCGAAACGGCAAAAGCGATGCTTAAACTGGCAGATCTGGGTCAGGTTGAGCTTCATACTTTTCCGCAGGGAATAGAAACCTTTCTGGTCGAAGCCCAGATCAGGGGTGTATACGAAATAGAGACCGAGACCGGTGTCGGTACTTTTCTTGACCCGCGAACAGGAAACGGAACAGCAGTGATACCCGGAACCGGTAAAAGCATGTCGAAACCGGCAGGCGATAAACTTCGATACCGGCTTCCCAAAATAGATATCGCCTACTTCATCGCTCCTGCAGCAGACAAAGAAGGAAATATTTACGTCCGAAACTGCTGCATGTACACCGAAAGTTACGAATCGGCCCTTGCGGCTAAAGCAAATAGAGGCAAGGTGCTGGTAAGTGTCGCGGAAATAATAGAAAAAAACGAAAATGAGATTTTCCTTTCAGCCGATAAGGTTGATGCCATAGCAGTTCACCCCTTTAATGAGCAGGCAGCCTCCATTCCCCAGCTAAAATACTGGAAAATGTTCACCGAAGGTGCAAATGTCGATAAAAAAGATGCCATTTATAAATTAAGGTTCATCAACCAGGTTCTTGGTATCACGCCAAAACGCGGCCCGGTTGAAGATGCTCTTGCCCGGCTCGGAGGTTCCGTGTTTACCCGGTATGTAAAAAAATGTTCTAATATCGTTGTTGGTGTTGGCCTTCCGGAGGAAGTTTCACGCCTTATTTACGAAGGAGGGCTTTTTAATGATGTAACCTTCATTTCCGAAACAGGCGTAATAGGTGGACTTCCGGGGCCCGGCATTTTCTTCGGGGCCGGCATTAATCCAAAGGAAATAATGTCATCGACTCAAACCTTTCACCTTTGCTACGAGCACCTCGATGCAACTATCCTTGGAATCCTTGAAGCAGACAGCCACGGGAATATAAACGTGTCAAAGCGCGGGAAAGGAGCTATTAATTATGTCGGCCCCGGTGGATTCCCGGATTTTTGTGCTGCAGCAGAGACAATTATATTTGTCGGAAGCTGGATGGCAGGCGCCGTAATGTCGATCAAAAACGGCAGACTTGTAATAGATAAACCCGGTAAACACAAATTCATAAGCAAGGTAAGCGAAATAACAATGAGCGGTGAACAGGCTCTTAAGAAAAATAAAAAGGTCCTTTATGTAACAAATGTAGGGGTCTTTAAGCTTACTGACAGGGGAATGGAGCTTATCGAGATTATGCCCGGCATAGACATTAAAAAGGATATAATTGATTCATGCCCCATGAAGGTGATACTTCCGGAAACCGGGGATATTCCGGTCGTTGAAAACTCAATAGTAACCGGGCAGGGGTTTAAGCTGAAATGGAATTAATCTTTTTTATATTGCAATACTAAGCTCTTTTTCGTATAAGATTATAGCACTTCATCAAAATTAACGATCAGAAGGTTTCTGCTTCCGGTTTTTGTTTGAACTTTTCCTTTTTCTTCAACCAGAAACCAACGACCAGGAACCAGAAACTATGAGTTTAATACGGGGATGTCATGAAATACGGAAAAGACAAAAGCATGTTTTTATATTTTAAAGCCATATTGGTATTTCTTTTTATATTTGCTGTCACAAATAACGTTTTTGCCGGACAAACAATAAATGAAGTCAGGAGCAAATGGGTCGGGGTCAGCATAGACAAACTTATTGAAAAGCATGGTTATCCTGACCAAAGATTTACGGCACCGAATGGAAACACCGTTTATGTTGTTATAAAAAATGTCAGCAAACTTTACCCTGTCCCGGTTTTCAGGCAGCCGGAACGGAAGGATGTCGATATTTTCAATACAAAAACAGGGGCATATTCTTATGGTACAACGACAAGCGGCGGAGGGTGGACGGTTGAACAACAAATGCAGAAATCCGAATGCGCCGGCTATTTTGAAGTGAACAGTGAAAACATAATAATTGAAGTGAAGTTTAAGGGTGAGGAGTGCCCGAAATAAAAACTATTAAATCTCTTTTTCCAGTTCGCTGATTAATATTTCTTTTACAATGGCTGAACCAATTCCGGATAAGAGAACAAAATGCAAGGACAAGCTATCCCTCTTCTTGTCCTTCTTAATAGCGTCAATAACTTTTACCCGGTCACAGGAGAGTTCAACCGGGAGGCCGAAGAGTTCAATCAGTCTCTTTAACCTTTCAAATTCTTCCTCCTTTAATAAATCTTTTTTTACCGAAAGTCTGGCAGCATTTATCATCCCTGCGCTTATTGCTTCGCCATGCAGAATTCCCATGCTTTTTTCAAATGCATGGCCAAATGTATGTCCGAAATTAAGTTTTCTCCGCTCACCTTTTTCTTTTTCATCCCGGGATACAATTCCTGATTTGATTTTGACCGAATCATAAACCAGTTTTCCGATAACATTCCGGTCAAGGGAAAGAGCTTTTTTATGGTTATCTTCAAGGAAAGCAAAAAGTTTTGTATCGCATATTACAGCATGTTTTATTATTTCTGCAAAACCGTTGAGCAACTCTCTTTCAGGCAGAGTCGAAAGGAGGCTTAAATCACAGATAACAAATCCAGGCTGATTGAACAAGCCGACAATATTCTTATAATCGTCCAGATTAACGCCGTTTTTTCCGCCAACACTTGCGTCAACCTGGGAAAGAAGCGTAGAAGAGACAAAACCGAACCGGATGCCCCTTAAGAAAGTGGAAGCAGCAAACCCGGCAATATCACAAACAACCCCACCCCCTATTCCGGCTATAAAAGATGATCTGTCAACCTCAAATTCAAGAAGCCTTTCATATATCTCCCTGACCGTATCCAGAGTTTTGGCTTTTTCACCTGATTCAATTCTTATAATCCTGCATGGGGGAAAGTCCTTTCCGTGCTGATCCCACACATTTTTATCCGTTATTATTACCGTTTTTTCGACAGGAATATGTTTTCCGAGATTTATAAGGCTCTCGCCGACCATCACCACGGAATCACCCATGCCGCCTTTAATCTTTATGGTTTGAACCATTATAAACTCCGGTCTCAGGTTTCTGGTTTTTGGTTTAGGGTTAAGGGTTTAGGAGGGGTCTGGGGTTAGGGTTCCTGATCCGGACATCGTACATCGTACTTCGAAATTTGATGTACCCGTGTAACAGGCCAGATATTCGTCTCCAGCCCCTATACCCTATACCCTCACCCCTCGTACTTGTCACTATTTACTCGTCACTATTCACTATTCACTTGTCACACCATTATTCCTTATTAAAGATATCGTATATAGCCCTGACCTGACTGCAAAGTATTTCAAACTGATGCGGATAAAGGGACTGTGCCCCATCGCTCATAGCCTTTTCCGGAGCGTGGTGCACTTCAACCATTAGCCCGTGAGCATCCGCTGCGATGGCAGCGCGGCTTAAAGGTATAACCTGGTCTCTGCGGCCTGCGGCATGGCTCGGGTCGACAATTATCGGAAGATGGCTCTCTTTTCTCACTACAGAAATTGCTGAAAGGTCGAGTGTGTTGCGGCTGTGGTGAGAAAAAGTCCTTATTCCCCTTTCACATAAAACCACTTTTGAATTTCCTCCCTCAAGAATATATTCAGCAGCCATAAGAAATTCTTCTATTGTAGCTGCCATTCCTCGTTTTAATAAAACAGGCTTTGATGATTTGCCTGCACGCCGCAAAAGGCTGAAGTTTTGCATATTACGGGTACCGATTTGCACCATATCGGCGTATTCTTCAACCATGTCAAAATGTTCAAAGTCCATGACTTCAGTCACAACCGGCATTCCTGTCGATTCCCGGACTTCAGCCAGTATCTTTAATCCTTCTTCGCCAAGTCCCTGGAAAGAATAGGGTGAAGTCCTTGGTTTGAATGCACCGCCTCTGAATATCTGTGCTCCTGCATTTTTAACATGTCTGGCTATTGTATGAGCCTGCTCCCTGCTTTCAATAGCGCAGGGACCGGCAATTATTGCAAGGTGTCCGTTGCCGATAGGCACATCCCCGACATAAACGACAGTTCCTTCCGGTTGTATTTCGCGGCTGACAAGCTTGTAAGGCTTTGTAACCGGAATGGCTTCTTTTACCCCGGGAAGTCCCAGCACAACAGAAGCATCAACAGGCCCCTTGTTGTTTAATATGCCGATTGAAACCCTGTCTCCGCCGGGAATCGGACGCGCTGTATATCCTCTCGCCTCAATGGCGGCGACTACAGCATCAATCTCCTTCTGGGTTGCCTTTTTGTCCATTACTACCAGCATCTGTATATCCTCCTTAAGAAACCTGGACTCCGGTTTCTGGTTTGATAGTCTGAAGGTTTTTAGGCTGAAGACTATTAGTTGCTTCAGTCTTCTGCCTTCAGCCTTCAGCCTGCTTACTGTTAACTATTCACACCGCCGCAGGCGGTTGTCCCTTGCTTTAGTCCCCATAAAAACAAAAAAGGACCGCGAGCTTTTTTTGGTCTGCCCACGATCCCTGATATTCTAAAAACCGGTGAATTACAAATTAAAGAACCTGTCGGCAAACCCCTCCCCGCTGTCATTGCGCCACCAGCACCAGTAAAAATTCTGAATTGCAAAATACCTGACAAGAGCCATTTGCCTTAAAACCTATTTTTAAATGATTTTTGTTGAAGCTACCGGAATTGCCTTCCGATTGTCAAGACATTTTTATACCTCCTTGAGTCCTCCATGGCTGCCCGGATGAGAGCAACAAAATTTTCTTTTTCACCGGCTGTTTCCGTTTTTTCAGGGCATGCTCATCTGTTCATACTTCCCTGAATATAACCTTCAAGATCCATTGAAACATACAAATATCCAGCCTTTTTCATTTTCCCAACCACTGATTTTCTCATTTTCTCCTTTGTCATCCTTTCAAATTCTTCCCTTGCCAGTTCAATTCTTGCAAGAGTTCCGTGATGCCTGACACGGCAGGTGCCAAAGCCGAGATCTGCCAGGGCATACTCAGCTTCTTCAATCATTTTAAGGCTTTCTTTTGTAACAGATGCGCCGTAGGGTATCCTGGTTGCAAGGCAGGCCATAGCTGGTTTGTTCCAGGTTCCAAGACGCATTTTTTTTGAAAGAAGCCGGATATCCTGCTTTGAAAGTCCGGCATCTATCATGGGAGCCGCTATTCCCAGCTCATAAGCGGCTGAAAAACCGGGACGAAAATCCTTAAGATCATCTGTATTTGCGCCATGGGCAAGATCTCTTATTCCTTTTTTTGCTGCTGCTTTAATCATCCGGGGGAAAAGATTCCTTTTGCATACATAGCACCTGTCCCTGTTGTTTGCGGTAAATTCGGGAATGTTCAATTCGTTTGATTCGATTATTACATGCTCAATTCTGTGTTTTTTTGTATATTTCACCGCAAGATCTGTTTCCCTTACAGGATGAATCTGAGATTTTGCGGTAATCGCGATAACATTTCTTTTTAACACCTTATGAGCAACGGCAAGCAGGAAAGTGCTGTCTGCACCACCTGAAAAAGCAACAGCAAGGGAATTATAGCCTTTTATGGCGGATGTCAGACGCTCCATTTTAAATTTAAGATCATTTTCATTCGTTTTACATTCTTTCTTCAAGCTGCGCTGCCTTTCCCTGTTTAATTGCGGTTAAAGCTCTCATTGCAGGTATAATAATGTTTACAAAATATGATGTATCCTTTATATAAAATCAAAGTGAATTTCTCAATAGTTATCACCGCCAAAATGTGAGACCAAGGACTAATAATAGTTTGTCCGAAAGGGATATGTCATGGGAAAGACGAAAAAATACATTTTTATTATCGTCCTTGCCGTTTTACTTTTTATAACCACAATGACCAGCCATTCAAACCGAAACAACTACTACGTAAAATATAAGGCTGGAGCTGTCGAAATATCGAAGGGAAGATTCTCTCCTTTGGGAAAAGAACTGTTTATTATAATGCCTGGTGCACAGCCACCGAGCCCCGCAAAAAAGGTATATAATCGTGAAGAGATTTTTCCATACATCGCAAGATATTATATCGATAAGGCTGACGCAGTTCTGGATGTGCCTGGCCTCCCCGACTTTGACGGAATAAGAACATACCTGAACAAATCATTATCCTTTGCAATAACTCCTGATCTTCAGAAAGAGGCCGGTATCCGCCTTGACAGAATTGACAGAATGGTTCTTCTTTACAAAGCTGATATTGCCGTAAGTAAAGATACAATCACAGAGCTGAAAGCTGCGCTTGAATATCTCAACAGGTCTTCATCCCTTGGTCCGGACGCGATAGAATCAGAACTGATAAGACATAAAATAGAGTCGATCCGTGAAAGAATGAAAGCTATTGAGACTGCTCAGCAGGCAGGAGAACCGGTTCAGGACAAACAGGCAAAATAAGAAGGAATTGTTAATGGCGAAAAAACAGATCAAGGGGGTTATCCCTCCCATGATTACCCCTTTTAAAGCAAACGGTGATGTTGACTATGACAAGCACATCCGGAATATGGAAAGCTGGAATAAAGACAAGCTGGCAGGATACCTGGTTCTGGGATCAAACAGCGAAACCGCTTACTTGAATGAAGCCGAAAAAATCAAGCTGATCAAACTGACTGTCAAGCATGCCGGAAAAGGCCGCATGATACTGGCGGGAACCGGCGTGGAATCGGCCCGGGAAACCATTGCCCTGACCAATAAGGCCGCGGATCTTGGGGTGGATGCCGCCCTGATCCTGACGCCGTCCTACTATCATGCCAAAATGAATGAAGAGGCTCAGATCAGATTCTTTACCGAAGTTGCCGACCACACCGGGATTCCGGTGATGATTTACAACGTGACCGCTTTTACGCATATCAATGTAACGGTCAATACTGTCCGGGTCTTAAGCAAACACCCCAACATTTTAGGTATGAAAGACAGCACCGGCAATGTTCCGCAGCTGGTTGCGTTTTCCGCTGTAATCGACAAGGGTTTTAATCTGATGACAGGTACGCTTTCCGCCTGGTATCCGGCCCTGACGCTGGGGGTAAAGGCCGGAATTTTCGCCGTGGCCAATTGCGCGCCCAATGAATGCAGCGCGATACAGGCTGCCTTTGACAAGGGCGATCATGACGCTGCCAGGGAGCTTTACTTCAGGATATTCCCGGTCAATAACGCTGTAACTGCCGCCTATGGCATTGCCGGGTTGAAGTACGCCGCGGATTTGATGGGGTACCAGGGCGGGCATGTGCGCTCACCCCTGCTCCCGTTAAGGGAAGAAGAAAAAAATAAGATCAAAGATATCCTTCAGACCGCCGAACTCATTTAGTTTCCATTCTGACAGGATTTGCAGGATTTGACGGATCAACTGCATCGGACCGCTCCGGAAGAGCGGCCCGAAACACGCATCCGCTTCGCGGAGACAGGTAGCCGCAGGCGATATCCTGTCAATCCTGTTAATCCTGTCTAAAGACCCTGAATATCATTTCTTATGAAGCCGCATAAACCGCCGATGCCGCCTCGATGGCGCCCGGCCTGGCTTTGAACCCCTCCGCTTTCAGCACGGCCTCAAGCGCGGAAAGGAAAAGGAAGACGTTTTTGCGGCGGCAGGAGTGGCCCATGAGGCCGACGCGCCACACTTTGCCGGCGAACTGGCCCAATCCGCCGCCGATCTCAATGGCAAAGTCATTCAGGAGAGCCTTGCGCACCTTGAGGTCGTTGACACCGTCCGGGATACGGACGGCATTGAGCATCGGGAGCCGCTCCTTCTCGGGCACAAGCATGGAAAGCCCCATGGTCTCGATGCCCGCCACCAGAGCGCGGTGATTCAGTCGGTGCCGCACAAACCGCGCCTCCAGGCCCTCCTCGGCGATGATGCGCAGCGCCTCGCGAATAGCGTAGACCATGTTGATCGGAGCTGTGTGGTGGTATTTGCGCTCGTTGCCCCAGTAATCGCGCACCATACTGAAATCGAGATACCAGCTCACTACCGGATGTTTGCGCTTCTCCAGGGCCTGAATGGCCGCGGCGCTGAAGCTGACCGGAGAAAGTCCCGGCGGACAGGAGATACACTTCTGGGTGCCGCTATAGGCCGCGTCGATCTTCATCTCGTCGATAGGGACATTCATCCCGCCCAAAGACGTGACGCAGTCGACCAGGAAAAGAGCGCCGGCTTCGTGGGCGATCCTGGAGATCTCCTCCAGGGGCGTGCACGCGCCGGTAGACGTTTCGGCGTGCACCACAGCAACAACCTTGGGTTTGCAGCCTTTCACCGCCTTGGCCACAGCCTGAGGGTCAACAGCCCGCCCCCACTCGCCGTCCACCTTGATCAGCTTGCCGCCGATCCGGGTGACAATGTCGCACATGCGGGTGCCGAACACACCGTTGACGGCCACCACCACCTCGTCCCCGCACTCCACCAGATTGACAAAGCAGGCTTCCATGCCGGCGCTGCCGGTGGCCGAAACCGGGATGGTCAGAGCGTTTTGAGTCTGGAAAAGATAGCGAAGCAACTGCTGGGTTTCGTTCATGGTCCCCAGAAAATAGGGGTCCAGGTGGCCGATGCAAGGGGCAGCCATGGCTTGCAGCACCCTAGCCGGGACGTCGCTCGGCCCGGGTCCCATGAGAAGCCGGTCACCGGGGTTGATATCTCTGAATTCCTTTGGATCGATCTTTGATGGGTTACTCATGCGTCAATCGCCCTCCTCTTTTAGTAAGTTGGAAGTTCTTTTCTGCTGTGCCTTTATGCCTCTGTGCCTTTGCCCCTTTTTTTTAACTATTCACAAGATGGCATGCCACGAGATGCTCTTCGCCTTCAGTCCCCGGCACAGGCAAACGCTCAGGCTCATCCTTACTCCACCTGTCAAACATTACAAGTACATTGTAGCTTGTTTCGGCTATAAACCCAAGCGCATAGATAGTCAATTTATCCAAATACAACCTTTATTTTTTTCCATTATTCATTTTTTTCCCCAAACGCCCGGGCGCTGGTTTTGAGCGCGCACAAGTCGCCGCACATGGTGCACACATCCCGGTCCCGATCTTCGCTGCAGTTGCGAACCTTTCTGGCCTTTACGGGATCGATGCACACCTCGAACATGGTTTTCCAGTCAAACCGGTTCCGGGCTTCGGACATTTTTCGGTCCCGATCCCAAGCGGATTGGATGCCTTTTTCCAGATCCCCGATATGGGCGGCGATTTTAGACGCGATCACCCCTTCCCGCACATCGTCGATGGTGGGCAGGGCCAGATGTTCGGCAGGCGTGACATAACACAGAAAATCCGCGCCATTTGCCGCGGCAATGGCCCCGCCGATGGCTGCGGTGATATGGTCGTAGCCCGCGGCGATATCTGTGGGCAGCGGACCCAGCACATAATAAGGTGCGCCGGCGCAGATTCTTTTTTGCATTTTCATGTCCCCGGCGATCCGGCTCAGAGGCACATGGCCGGGACCTTCAATCATGACCTGGACCCCAGCAGCCCTAGCCTGTTGCGCCAACTGGCCCAGAATGATCATTTCCGTGATCTGGGCTCCGTCTTCAGCGTCAAAAATGGTTCCCGGCCGCAACCCGTCTCCCAAAGACAAGGTCACATCATGAGCCCTGCATATTTCCAAGAGTTGATCATACCGTACATACAGCGGGTTTTCCGCATCATTTTTTATGATCCATTCGGCCATGAGACTTCCGCCCCTGGAAACAATGCCCATAAGCCGGTTGCTGAGCCGCAGGGCTTTTAACGACTGCCGCGTGATGCCGCAATGCACGGTGATAAAATCCACCCCGATCTCGGCCTGACGTTCGATTTCTTCAAAAATCTCATCTTCCGTGACATCCGGGCAGGAGCGATTTTCCGCAAATACCCGGCTGATGGTCTTGTAAATCGGCACGGTGCCGATCATGACCGGCGAATGGGTAATAATGGATTTTAAAATCAGATCCAGATCCCCGCCCGTGGACAAATCCATGACCGCATCCGCGCCTGCGGCCACCGCCACATCCAGCTTGCCCAGCTCCTCCTCCATATTAAAGTGACTGGGAGATGTGCCGATATTGGCGTTGATCTTGGTTGTCAGGCCCTGTCCCACCCCTCTGGCTGAAAATGCATGGTGAAGATTTTTAGGAATCACGACAGAGCCATCGGCCACCCGCTGCCGGATGACTTCCGGTGAAAG
>JAGVOC010000330.1 GCA_020052975.1 Desulfobacterales bacterium
AGAAGACACAAATCTATTGATGGCGTTCGTTTTAAACCGCACTGCTCTCTTTCTCTCGGTTGAATCCGAAGAGCGCAAATTGTCGATGACACCTACGAGTATTGATTCTAACCGAGATGATAAACTTATCGAGTTGCAAAAGAATTGTTTAATGCCGAAATGAGGCGCTGGGCAACCATCCTTTACAGAAACCGCAGAGGTTATTCCCTGTCGCCTCGATTTTTTTGTACGTTGCTTTTCAATAATTGTCTAAGCTTTTCAATTGAAAGAGTTTCATCAAATGAATGAATAACAGTATGACAGTTCGGGCATAACAGCGCAATATCATCAAGTGTGGTTTTTGAAGCACGTACGCGCCCAGAAATAGGATTAATATGATGAGCAACGAGGCAATCTTGGGCAAGGCCATACGATTCTTTAAAGCTGAACTTGCAGACTTCGCAGAGCCCATTAGATTTCGCTTTTTTTGCCTCAATTAAGGCTCGATTTCTTTTCCTGAAAATAACTTCCGCTCTATAACGTTCTCCTTCAACAGCTTCGCGTTGGTCGATTTCCTTTTGTGTTCCATAGATAGTTCTTTCTATAAGTTGAAGACGCTCTCCCTCTATGGGCAATACTGTAGTTGGTTCAGAACCAAGCGACAGTCGTACAGCTTGGAAGTCAGACTCCCAGACCACGGGGACTTGATGAGACCACGGCACATCTGAATCAGGGCAAGAGAGACGAAAAGAACTATCAAATTTATAGGGGCCGATTACAACACCCCTACTTACTATCATCGGCCCTTCCTTTACATATATAACGTCACCTTTTTTCATTTCATACGCCACCCGTTTGAGGCTTGCGCTTTGGGAGGGCTGTAGTTTAGCCCATAAGTTCTTTGGTTCGCCTTGTGGGTATTTTGAAAGATCAGCTCTTGCCAAAGGACGATAGGTGATTGCGGCAACGCCCAATTCAAAACAGCGAGGCCACATCTTGAATCCTCTATCACCACATCGAAATGACATTCGCCATGTTTTAATTTTATCGTTTTCTCCCATAATATATTGATTTATCAGGGCCAAGGTATACGAGGCGTTACGAGTTATATCAACATAGTCTTTAGGATGAAAAGAATTTGTTCTATTGAATTGGTCGATAATGCGGCTGAGATAGATATCTTCATGCAGTCTTAATTTGGAAGTCGTTTTTGGTATGTACGATATTTGATTGTTCGTGAACTGCACAACAAAAGGCTTTCTTTGTCGAAGAGTTTGGAATGTCTTCCCATCGCGTGTTCCTACAAATTCTTTGAATTTCTGGAAGCTAATTTTTCGCATAGCGCCGATCATGGCTCACGTTGATTACCAATAATAACCTACACTATTTTGCAGATTTTGAGAAGCGAGGACTTCAGGAAGATATTATTTCTTTTCCGGCCTGTCTGGAACAACTACTATCTTTCGCCCTGAAGGTAACACCCCTTTTTTCTCTGAGCCACCTACTTACCAAACGTATTTCAAGAATCTATGACTTTGTGAATAACCCCTTGGACTAAACACACAGATGCTTTGCTATAATTGTGTTTGTTGCAACTGTAACACTAACAGAACCAATTATTTATTCCTTCAAATCCATTGTCTATGCTATATTTATTATGAATGAACATTCTGAGAAATTAACCTTCGAGGCGATTATGAAAGAAAATCTCCGAAGAGAAAAAAGAATCACTATATCGGAAGAAATAAGCTGCGATTTTGGCAGAATTTTGGAACTCTCTTCCCAAGGGATATTTATTGCTTCTTGCGTGAATGGGATTGCAGAGAATGATCCCATTAAATTGACAATAACGACAAGTAGCGGGTCTGTCATTAAAATTCAGGCACGGATTAGGCGAATCACACAAGGTGGTTTTGGAGCGAAAATTGATAAAAGTGCTACAGACATTGCCGACCTTGATCAGTTCCATTTACTTGTCAAAAAATATAGGCGCATATAACGTTTTATCGTTTTTAGTCTCAGATCCGTGTCCTGCGGTTGATGAGAGTCGATATCATTTTTCCCAATAATACTCACTCCAGCAGCTTCTATAAGACCGTTTATTTCGGAGTTAATTCGCGTTCTCCGACTCCGTTGCTCCGCGTGGACTACCAGGAAGGACTTTTGCTTCTGAGTCAATATGTTCACAGAGATGAAGAACTCTCATTCATATTGTCAAGCAATTTTATTATTTCACTCAATATCCCCGTGTCTTTCTCTGACATATCCAAAAATTCTATCCCTATATGATAGAGAGCAATATCCTCTTTTGTTATCAAGCGACATGAAACAACTCTTCCTGAAACATTGATAGCTTTATCCTCATTAAGAATAAGCTCCATTGGCAATTTACTTTCTATTTTAAGTACATTCTGACTCTCTATGAGCATACCACCAAAACTAAGATTATGAACGTTGTAACTTTCTTGTAAATTTAATGTAGCCATTTCCGGGTCTTCGATATGAATCCTCACATGAAGCCTAAGGCCACTTGGGCTAAACAAATCCACTTGCTTGTCACTTTCTCTCTTATGATCTTCTATAAAATTTGCAATTTCTTTAACCTGCTCGCTTGTACCATCCATAAATTTCATGCCTGCTGTATATATTGGGACAATATTCTCTTGAGTATCCCTTATACCTTGACTTAATAAAGACCATGCAACAATCCCTTGTGCAGTTAAAATCCTTCCTTTACTCTCGATTGTAAGCGTATAACGCCCTCCTACAGCCAATCTCTTATCCGTCTGAAACGCAATGCCACCTATGCTCATATCAAGAATTTTTACATATTTAGCAAGCACCATCTTACCAGTGATTTCCATGAAATTCACTTTATATCTCTTATGCCGTCTTTCAGGTTGCATGTCTCTCAAATATTATTAATTCAGATAGGAATATACAATATTTTCATAAAGTTAGCATTTGTGAATTCGTGCAGTAGCCAAGAAAAGTGTTTGCAGGTATGGTATATACAAATCCTTACTCTTACATTTAACTATGAATATATTTGAATAAAAAAGGCTGTTTTTTAGGATCTACTTCTTCATGAAATTGAATCCCAATGAAATAAATTTTGTCGATCTTTTTGTTACTTACAACTTGTCCATTCAAGGAATTACTTTTTAATGATCCATCTGTAAATATGAAATTCATAGTGATTGAAACAACAGTTTTTATTTTTAGTGAATTATATGAGTACAGTCCCATTCCTCGCAAAGAGACATTAGCTATCACAGTTTGAATTGAATGAATCTTTCCCTTTTCTTTAAATTCAATGTTGACAAGCCCTGATAGCGGCATCCTCGTATGAAGTCGTTTATTTATCATATTTGACACCATAAATCTATCAAAACCCGCTTAGATTATCAATCATGTTTTTTTATTGGATTTTGAGGGTAAAGTTGCTACTTGGTTTAACCTGAGTAGTGGGCAAACAATTTTGCATACAAAACATTACCAATTGTGATCTGTTTGTTGCCAAAAGAAACGATAGTGTTAAATCAGACACTACTGGTATGTCTTTCAGAAAGGACGTGAGAGCTATGATTTCTTGCTTGTCTTTGCAAAGAAGCTGGTGATTTGCTTTTTAACCTGATCGCTCTGACACTGGGGACATATGACAGCAGGCTTCGCTTCAAGTTCCTTGAATGAAAAAAACACTGAAAATGCCCTACCGCATTTGCTGCACACATAATCGTATTCCGGCATGTGGGACCTCCCATGCAGTCATATATATTTTTAATAGTACTCATCACCATTATATCAAGTATTAGGGATGTTTGGTTCAGGAAGATATTATTTCTTTTCCGGCCTGTCTGGAACAACTGCTATCTTTCGCCCCGAAGGAAACACCCCTTTTTTCTCAACAGCACCTACGAGCAAACAGCTCAGCGACTGCAAAAGATATGAGGAATATCAGTAGAAATAACAATATGCGTCACCCATTAGCCCAACCCACCATTACTGAAAGCCAAACTGGCGCTATTACCAACGATGTGGATACAAGTTGTTAGGTGCTTTCTTCCGTATTTGCAGGCAACTTATTGAATTCCTCAACAAAATGATCTAAAGGCATCTTGGTTTCAATCTTTAGACTGTATTTCTCATCAATAGCTTCATATGTACGGTCCAAATATTTTGCCGACCTGTATACGAAATCCGGATCTGCGGGCACATCGAGAATACTTGGAACTTTGTGATACTTATGCAGTGGGTTACTGCACGGTTTAAGATTGTATAAACTTACATGCTGCCACATATTATGCGCAACCCCGCTAAACGGTGTATAAGCGAACTTATACAGACCCTCACAGTCCGACTCCTGTGCCATCTGCCTTGTGTTCAACCCTGACCAATTACCCACATTGACTTCGGTCATAAAGTCGCGTCTTTGAGAATTTAACCATTCCTCTTTCATTTCAACCATCTGCCGAATTCTTTCATCATCCTGGTCGGTATCCGCTTTTAGGTGCTCGATTTGCAATTTTTCCTGTCCAAGTCCATACAGAATGTATTGCTTCGCCCTCGGAGCTGGATCATTGAGAATCCAGGCCAAAGTAATGTGCGCATCTGTCATGCATCTTAATATTAAAGGCGCGATGTGGCCGTTCCATATGGAGGGCGACAGTGCTAATTGAATACTCAGTGTAGCTTGTCTCGCCATTAAGCCGCCAATAGCCTCATATGTTTCTGACTCATATAGTGCAATTGGCATTTTCTCCCAGCGCTCATCAAGACCTTTCCGTGCGACTTCGCAGTAAGACTGCATCACCTCCATTATTTTATTCAGCGTGCTCATCGGCTTCCCATGAAAAATCACATGCATCTATTTTGTACCCCTGATCCCAAAATGCCTTCGCCCAAGTATCATCTTTAGCCTTACCCATCGGCATAAACTCGCTCATGACCCCATTCCTCACAAAACCAGCTGCTCTCTTTGCCTCCTCCGACTCGGGTGCATCTATTAATGAATTCAGATCCGGTACTTGAATATTTGAAGTATAAAAAAGGCCACCCATTTTCCCTCTCAAATATAGTACGTTAGTTTGTATCGCAAGGCTTGGGGTGTCGTACTTATCCATACAGTTTTTCACCGCAGTTTTCATAGCTTGGATTAAATCTGTGCGGTCGATGTGAGAGGAAGGTCCGATAAATGAAAGCGGGAAACCACGATACAGTGTAACTAGGGGGGCAAGCGATACCCGCAAGATATCTAAACAGGAAGCTTCCTCAAGTTTTTCAAGCAACATACGCTTTCTGTCCTCCGACAGTGAGTTGTAGCTGGATGCTAGTGTGAAATTGACAAAATAGGATGTTTCTTTCAATGAAAATGCCAGTTCAGTTATTTTAGTACCTGAATCTTGCACAGTGAAAATATAAACCATAAGGGTTACCCTGTAAAATAAGGGATTCCAGCAAGAATCTCAAATTACAGGAGGTAACCCCAATG
>JAGVOC010000275.1 GCA_020052975.1 Desulfobacterales bacterium
AGTTATCCAGAGAATGAGTTGCTTAAGTTCCTATAAAATGTTTACAAAGCGGTACTTGGATAGGTTGTGTCCTGCATTCCGATTGCATTCCTTTGAACTTTGTGCCTATGTGCCTTTGCCCTTTTGTGCCTGAATAGTTACGAATTACAATAACATACCGGCAAGATTTTAGCTTCAACTTGCAAATTAATAGTGTTTATGTGGTAAGGTACAGAAAAGTAAGTATGTAATAATTTACTGGGCGAAATTTGATAATGAGGAGTGTAATGCGACATGTTGAACAAAATTAAAAAAAATTTCAGCAGAAATGCTCCGAGTCAATTAAAATTACCCGAACTATCAAAAGATTTAACTTTAGCAACATTTTCCGAACTTGGTGCTATTGGTGGAGCTAATAATAAGATATTCAATACGTCGAGTGAAATGAAGTCAAATTGTTTTTTAGAACTCCTTGCTTATTATCAATTTTTAGTCTTAATCTATTTGGCCAATGTACTTGATTTAACAGATACAAGCCTTGGTCTGTATGGAGGTGGTTTGACTGTACTCTGTTGCGAAATGGCAAATGAAATAGGAAATTACAATGTGGAATTGGGCATGCTCATAGAAAGAGCAATAACAGACAATCAATTTCCTAAGTTGGTATCTGCCTATTTATCTGGCGATAAATCTACAAGCGGTCTCAGCGATGAGAGCTTTTTTTCACTTCTTAAATTTACAGGATTTGAAAAGTACTGCGATGATTTTATTATGATGTCTTATGTAGTTTCGTATTCTCGTATTCTCAAGGTACTAGGATATAGCTATGGAGACCGTCATAATCTAGATATAGATATAATGTCATCTACTTGGTTCGTTCATGCAGATGCTATTAATAAATTTAGAGAATTATTAAAAATGAAGTTCAAAAAAGCTTTTCCAAGCAGAGTTGAGGGTTAGGATTAATAAAGGGAATGTAGGGACATTTCATATTTATAGCCACACCGTTGAGATTTCAGATAAGACATTTGAAACACAGGGAGGAAGTAAAATGAGACCCGATGAAATTAAGCAAGAAATAAGCAAATTAAATCTCGCCCAAAAATTATTATTGATAGAAGACATATGGGATTCTATCGCTCAAGGCAATTCAGAGCTCCCTCTGTCTGAATGGCAAAAACGAGAACTTGATAAAAGGTATAAAGAATATAAAGCCGGAGAGCAGATTCTCCATGATTGGCAATCAGTTCACGAAGAAATAAGGAATAAATACAAATGAAGCTTCGTTATACTGATAGGTCAAAAGATGATGTTGAATTGGCTTTTGCTTGGTATGAAAGGCAACGGACAGGACTTGGTTTTGAGTTCTTGGATTGCATAGAAGCGGCTTTACAAAATATTATTGATTATCCTGATATGTACCAAATACGATATTCGCATTTTCGTGGCTGTCCGATAAGAAGATTCCCTTTTTCCATATTTTATACGATTGAAGAGAATGAAATTGTAGTGCATTCCGTATTTGATAATAGGCAAGATCCAAAGAAGAAGCCTTAACAATATTTTCCAGCGGATGGTAAACAGTCACTTAGAATGAAGACTATGTTAGACTACTCAACCGCTGCCTTTTTACCTTTGAATATTAAATAAATGAGATAATAGTCTCCATAATCAGGAATACTGGTATCTGGAAAATCCCAAGACCGGACCTGAGAAATTCTCTCTTTTATCAACTAAGGAGGTGATTAAATGATATGTGACAGATGTAAAGAGAATATTGAAGAAGGAGAGGAAAGAGAATTACACGGACAGACTTTATGCGAGGATTGCTATATTGACACCCTTTCACCAGCCAAGGCATGTGACCCATGGGCAGTACACAGTGCTAAATCGTTTTCAAAGGGACAAGGTTCCAATGTTGAGATAACTGAAACTCAGTCGAAGATACTACAGATATTGGAAGAAACAGGTGGGGCAGAGCCAAGAATATTATTAGAGAAGCTCCAGATAAAGGAATCCGATCTTGAAAGAGAGATTGCAACTCTCCGACATATGGAGAAGGTAAGAGGTGAACTCCGGGAGGGGAAGAAAGTGCTCCGTCTATGGTAAGTTCTTTAAGTACATATCAACCGTTGTCATGGTATTTATAAATTATAATGCTACTTATCCCGGCACCGGTATAATAATTCTTGTTAAATTAAGGATGACCTGGCAGTGCTAAAAATCTCCCAGAATGTTTCCATCCCTGATGATGAGATTGAACTTTCGGCAATCCGGGCACAGGGGGCCGGAGGGCAGAATGTTAATAAAGTATCTTCGGCAATTCATCTGCGCTTTGATATCAATGCGTCCTCTCTACCCGATTTCTATAAGCAGCGCCTGTTAAACCTGCGAGATCATCGTATCAGCAAGGAGGGCGTGATCGTTATCAAGGCCCAGAAATTTCGTACTCAGGAAAAAAATCGGGGAGATGCCCTTGAACGTTTGCAGAAATTAATTAAAGGTGTCGCAGTTATACAGAAAGTCAGACAGCCGACCAGGGCAACCAGAGGCTCCCAGGAAAGGCGGCTGGACAGCAAAGCTCTGCGGGGCAAGACAAAGACGCTGCGAGGCAGGGTTTCGGAGTAATAGTATAACGGGATACTTGGGGACTAATCAAAGAATATTCTTGACATTTAAAAGCAAGGTGCTGTAGAATAGAAAAAAATGAATACGGTAATATGGTGTCAGGAAATAGGTTAAGTTATTTCCGGAGGTTAAATAAGGAGATGGTCGGGCCGCTGTCTGATGTTCAGATAGCGGCTTTTTTATTGGAGGTGAGGATTAAAAGACAACCAAGAAATTTAACAAGCAACTAGGATCTCACGGGTTCGGAAATAGGTTAAGTTATTTCCGGAGGTTAAATAAGGAGATGGTCGGGCCGCTGTCTGATGTTCAGATAGCGGCTTTTTTATTGCACAATCGTAGAGGGAATCATGAGCTTTTAGATGCCTAAAAAACAAAGCAAGGAGGACAAGATGGAAACAGTGACCCAAAATGAAAAAGAAAAAAAATTGGAGGTGAAAAAAACGGGGATGCAAAAGTTCTGGAGTGGTTTCGTTAAGTTCGTAATGATGGGGGGATTTTTCATCATTCTGATTGCAATTCTTG
>JAGVOC010000445.1 GCA_020052975.1 Desulfobacterales bacterium
GCGGTTTGAAGGTAAATCCATCCACTGCAATGCCCAGATGAATACTCGCCTTATCAAAAAATTTTGTGCTATTGACGCCGAATCACACAAGCTTCTGGAGGTAGCGGTTAACAAGCTGGGCTTGAGCGCCCGGGCCTACAGCCGCATATTAAAGGTTGCCCGCACTATTGCAGATATTGAAGGGGAAGCGTCCATCAAATCTGCCCATATCTCCGAGGCCATACAATATCGCAGCCTCGACCGCAGAGCGATCTGACCGGCAGAAGAGATCAAGGGGCCAATCGGTAAAACGAGGCGAAAAACTGGCTTAGACTTAATTAATATTCGCTTACACATCTGTCCAAAATAAGATTTTTAAAATCTCCCCTGACCCCTCTTTTCCAAAGAGGGGGATTAACGGTATTTTCCCCCTTTGGAAAAGGGGGATCAAGGGGGATTTGAAGGCCACAGCACATGAATCAGCCATTTGGATAGCATATTTTTATAGACGACAACCTCGTTTTTCGATATTTTAATGTTAGCAATAAAATCAATATGTTAACCTGTCCAAAAAGATTGTTCTTTAAATGTTTTGGACAGCAATGATTCGCTTATCGAAAAACAGAAACTTATAAACCAATAAGCGTCCCCGATTTTCCCGACCTGGCGGCCTTCAGACGGTCTCCCTGCCTGTCGGCAGACAGGTCACGATTCCACCCTTGCCTTCGGCTAGTACTTCTGCTAACGTATCACCATGCGGGCAGGGTTCACGTACAGAGGACTTACACCCTTAAGTTCACGCCCCATAAATGTAAATAAATCGAGCGAAAACAGCACAATCCCCGCCCCTAGGAGCGCCCGCCGTCCGTGCCGTGCGCAAAAAAAGAAACAAAAGAATTATGGATAACAAGGAAAGAGGAAGTCACAAGATATGGCACTGAAGAAATCAGAATTATATAGCTCTCTCTGGTCGAGTTGCGATGAACTGCGGGGCGGCATGGATGCCAGCCAGTACAAGGACTATGTTCTGGTGATGTTATTCATCAAATACATCAGCGATAAATACGCGGGTGTGCCCTATGCCCCCATCACCATTCCCAAGGGGGCAAGTTTCAAAGATATGGTGGCGCTCAAAGGAACGCCCAACATCGGCGATGATATCAATAAGAAAATCATCGGCCCTATTGCGGACGCAAACAAGTTGTCCGACATGCCGGACTTTAATGATGTGACCAAGCTCGGCAGCGGCAAGGAGATGGTTGACCGCCTAACCAACCTGATCGCCATCTTTGAGAACAAGGCGCTGGACTTCAGCAAGAACCGGGCAGAAGGCGATGATATCCTGGGCGATGCCTACGAATACCTGATGCGCCACTTCGCCACGGAAAGCGGCAAGAGCAAGGGTCAGTTCTATACGCCTGCTGAAGTCAGCCGCATTATGGCAAAGATTATCGGGATTAGTCCCGCCAATACCAGCGCGCAAACAACCGTTTATGACCCCACCTGCGGCTCCGGTTCATTACTCTTGAAAGTCGCGGATGAAGCGAAGGACACCCCGGAAAAGAGAATAAGTCTTTACGGACAGGAAAAGGACTCCGCTACTTCCGGTTTGGCTCGCATGAATATGATTCTGCATGACAACCCCTACCCAGAAATCAAGCAGGGCAATACCCTGGCTAATCCCCTTTTCCTCAATGAGCATGGTGCGTTAAAAACCTTTGACTATGTGGTTGCTAATCCGCCGTTCAGTGATAAACGCTGGGGCAATGGCGTGGACGCCGTCGGTGACATTCATGGCCGGTTTAAAGACTATGGCATTCCCCCTGCGAAAAACGGAGATTACGCTTACCTGCTTCATATTATCCGTTCGCTGAAAAGCAAGGGTAAGGGCGCCTGCATCCTTCCCCACGGGGTTCTGTTCAGGGGCAACGCGGAAGCGGAGATCCGCCAAGAATATTATCCGCAAGGGGTACATCAAGGGAGTTATCGGCCTGCCTGCCAACCTCTTTTACGGTACGGGCATTCCGGCCTGCATTATTGTGATTGATAAAGAAAATGCCCATAATCGCAAGGGCATTTTCATGATAGATGCCGGTAAGGGCTTTATGAAAGACGGCAATAAAAACCGGCTCCGCAGTATGGACATTCACAAGATTGTCGATGTCTTCAATAAGCAGACCGAGATTGATAAGTACTCAAAGATGGTGCCCTTCGCCAAAATTGAGGAGAACGAATACAACCTGAACATCCCCCGCTATATTGACAGTCAGGAAGCCGAGGATATTCAGGATATTGAAGCTCATCTGCTCGGAGACATTCCCAATGCTGATATTGAGGTGCTCGAAAACTACTGGACAGTGTACCCGACCCTGAAATCCGCTCTCTTTGGAAAAAGCGCAAGGGCAAAGTATTTCCATTTGAAGGTGGAAAAAGAGGAGATCAAGCAGACGATCTTTCAGCACCCCGAGTTTGAAACCTTTACCCGCGAGATGAATGCCTTGTTTGCCAAATGGAAAAAGAAGAGCACTGCTTACCTGAAAGGGCTGCAAACGGGCTTAAAACCCAAACAAGTGATACTTGATCTTTCCGAAAACCTGCTGGCCCTGTACACCGGCAAGAACCTGATTGATAAATACGATGTTTATCAGCACCTGATGGACTACTGGGCCGAGGTGATGCAGGATGACTGTTACATCGTCGCCGCTGATGGCTGGAAGGCCGAGACCTACCGCATAGAGGTTGTGAACAAGCAGAAGAAAAAGGTGGACAAGGGCTGGACTTGTGACCTCGTCCCCAAGGAGCTGGTGATAAACCGCTTCTTCCTCAAAGAGAAACTCGCCATTGAAGCACTCGAAGCCGAAGGAGAGACCATTGCCGGCCAGCTTACTGAACTGGAAGAAGAACATAGCGGTGAAGAGGGCTTTTTTGCTGAACTCGACAAGGTAAACAAGGCCAATGTGCAGAACCGGCTGAAAGAGATCAAAGGCGATGCCGACGCCAAGGAAGAGATAAAGGTCTTAATGACTTACCTTGACCTTTTTGAACAGCAGGCGGAAACCAACAGGAAAATCAAAGAAGCCACTGCTGAACTGGACAAAAAGCTCTATGCCAAATATCCTACGATTACAGAAGACGAGATTAGAACCCTGGTGGTGGATGACAAGTGGATGGCTACCATCGACAAGAACATCCACACTGAAATGGATAGGATCAGTCAGCGGCTGACCCAGCGGATAAAGGAATTGGCCGAGCGATATGAAACGCCTCTGCCAATGCAGACGGCAGAAGTAGGCAAGCTGGAAAAAAGAGTTAACGCACACCTGGAAAAGATGGGGTTTGCATTATGAATAAAGAAATACTCACGCTTCCAATGGACTATGCGGATTGGCTTGCCGACCTAAAAAAACGAATCAATGGAGCCAGACAACGAGCACTTCTTGCCGCAAACCATGAACAGATCCGTCTCTATCATGACATCGGCCGGGAAATTTTGGAGAGGCAAAGTCGTCAGGGCTGGGGAACTAAGATTATAGACCGCCTGTCATCAGACCTGCACGAATCCTTTCCTGCCATGAAGGGTTTCTCCAGTCGCAATCTCAAATATATGCAGGTGTTTGCCCGGCTTTGCCCTGAGCTTCAAATTGGGCAGCAGTCTGCTGCCCAATTGCCATGGTTCCATATTGTCACCCTCTTGACCAAGGTCTCGGACTCGGCTGAGCGGGAATGGTATGCCGCACAGGCAATCCAGCAGGGGTGGCCGCGCACCACACTGGAAGTGCATATCAAAAACCGGTTGCATCTGCGCCAGGGTGCCGCCATCACGAATTTCGATCAAAGACTCGCCGTTCCCCATGCGGACATGGCCATTCAAATTCTCAAAGATCCCTATCATTTCGACTTTCTGGGTCTTGGCGATGAAGCGCACGAGTGGGATATCGAAAATGCGCTTGTCCGTCACATCACCCGCTTCCTCCTCGAACTGGGTGCGGGCTTCTCTTTTGTTGGCCGCCAGTTTCGTCTGGAAGTCGAGGGAGATGAATTCTTCATCGACCTGCTCTTTTACCACACTCGCCTCAAGTGCTACATCGTGGTGGAACTCAAGGCCACAGCCTTCAAGCCCGAACACGCTGGACAGCTCAACTTCTATCTTGCCGCTGTGGATGCCCAGATCAAGGCGCCTGACGACAAACCCACCATCGGACTACTGCTCTGTAAAACCAAAAAGCGGCTCGTGGCTGAATACGCACTGTCGGGCATAGACAAACCCATGGGTGTTGCCGAATACCAGCTTGTCCGTGCGCTGCCCGAACCGCTCGACACGTGCCTCCCCAGCATCGAGGAGATAGAAGCGGAGTTGTCGGGAGGTTCGGATGAGTAATATTCCGAAGGGATACAAGCAGACAGAGGTGGGGGTTATTCCGGAGGATTGGGTGGTAAAGGATCTTGGTGTTTGCTTTTCTTTCAGTGGCGGGCACACAGCTTCACGGGCTCAATTATCTAATGATGGATATTGCTATCTACATTACGGTGATATACATGGTTCAACAAAAACATTCATTGATGTGTGTAGCGAGTTTCAGGATATTCCGAAATTAAATATTTCCTTAAACAAGGTTTCTCCAAAATCACTTTTGAAAGATGGTGATATTGTTTTCGTGGATGCTTCAGAAGATGATGAAGGCACAAGCAAACATATTGTCGTAATAAATAAAGACGACATTCCGTATATTTCTGGACTTCATACTATTGTTGGTAAAAGCAAAGATGATTCTATCGATAATGGTTACAAAAGATTTTGCTTTCAGTCATCAAACATCAAGAGTCAATTTAAGTTTTATTCGGTTGGCACAAAAGTAAGCGGGATAAGTAAGACAAATATTTCCAAAATCAAATTTCCCCTCCCTCCCACCAAGGCCGAACAAACCGCCATTGCCGGTGACTTAAGCGATGCCGATGCCCTGATCCAATCTCTGGAAAAACTCATTGCCAAAAAACGAAACATCAAACAGGGCGCCATGCAGGAACTGCTCAAACCCAAAGAGGGCTGGGAGGTCAAGAAGTTAGGGGAGATAGGTGAAATAGTAACCGGGGCAACGCCGCCCACTTTAGTTAAAGAATATTGGAATGGTGACATTCCTTGGATAACCCCTACAGATATTTCTGACAAAAAGGATATTTCAAACTCAGAAAGAGAACTAACAAAGTTAGGTCTTAAAATAATCAGAAAATTACCAGCTAACACACTTCTTGTTACTTGTATAGCAAGTATAGGGAAAAATTCGATTCTTCGAAAAAAAGGTGCCTGTAATCAACAAATTAATGCCATGATTCCCAATGACAATAATAACGTGGAATTTCTTTACTATTTAATCGAGAACAACAAGCAATATCTGTTGAGCAAAGCAGGAATAACAGCCACTAATATCATTTCTAAAAAGGAGTTCTCTGAAATCACTTTTTCAATTCCGCCATTACCAGAACAAACCCGCATCGCCACCATCCTCAGCGACATGGACGCGGAGATCGAGGCGCTGGAGAAAAAGCTGGCGAAGTACCGCCAGATAAAGCAGGGGATGATGCAGGAATTACTGACCGGGAAGACGAGGCTGATATGATCTGCTTGCGCGAAAAACTGAAATAATGCGTTGAACTATTTTAGTTCTTATGGACAATCTAAAATAATAGCCGTGGTTATTTTAATTTCAGAAATCACCGGCGGCAAGCGGGGCAAGATGTATGTGTTTGCCGCCTATTTGCAGTTGTTCAAATAATATAGGGTAATCCACGCTATGCAACCATCCGCCGTCGGACAAATCGAAGGAAAAACCCAAAACCGGGTAGTCAAGCTGTTCCGCGATACGCTGGGTTATACCTATCTCGGCAACTGGGAAGATCGCCCGAACAACAGCAATATTGAGGAAGGGCTTTTAACCAACTATCTCACAAAAAAAGGGTACGGCCCAACCCATATCACCAAGGCGCTGCACGAACTGCGGGTTACCGCCAACAACTACAACGAAAGCCTCTATACCAATAACAAAAATGTCTACAAACTGCTCCGCTACGGCGTGCCGGTAAAAGCGGAAGCGGGCGAGAATTTTGAGACTGTCCATCTCATCGACTGGCAAAACCCCGAAAAGAACGAATTTGCCATTGCTGAAGAGGTCACTATCCAGGGCAACCGTGAAAAACGACCAGATATTGTCCTCTATGTCAACGGTATTGCCATCGGGGTGGTGGAACTCAAACGCAGCACCGTCTCTATTGGTGACGGCATCCGGCAGAGCATCGTCAACCAGCAGAAAGAGTTTATCGGTTCCTTTTTCTCCACGGTTCAGTTTGTTTTTGCCGGAAATGACACCGAAGGCCTGCGCTACGGCACCATCGGCACACCGGAAAAGTTCTTTCTCAAATGGAAGGAAGATGTGGAGGATGTCAGCCGTTTGCAGTTGGATAAATACCTGCTGAAGATCTGCAATAAAAGGCGGCTTATCGAGATCATCTACGACTTTGTGCTCTTTGACGGCGGTATAAAAAAACTGCCGAGACTGCATCAGTACTTTGGCATCAAGGCGGCCCAGGAACACATCCGCAGGCGGGAAGGCGGCATCATCTGGCACACACAGGGGAGCGGCAAGAGTATTGTCATGGTGCTCCTTGCCAAATGGATTTTGGAGAACAACCCCAAGGCCCGTGTCGCCATCATTACCGACCGTGATGAACTGGATAAGCAGATCGAGCGGGTTTTTAATGACGCCGGGGAGCCGATCAAGCGCACCACCAGCGGCCGTGATTTAATGGCGCAACTGGCAGAGGCCAAACCGAGGCTGCTCTGCTCGTTGGTGCATAAGTTCGGCAAAAAGGGTGTCGATAACTTTGAGGAGTTCATCAAGGAACTGGAGAGCCAACCTACCAAAGCGGTTGGAGAACTCTTTTTGTTTGTCGATGAATGTCACCGAACCCAAAGCGGCAAGCTAAACCGCACCATGAAGGCCATGCTGCCCAGCGCCATTTTTATTGGCTTCACAGGCACACCGCTCCTTAAAACGGATAAACAGACCAGCTTGGAAGTATTCGGCAAATATATCCACACCTACAAGTTCAATGAGGCGGTTGAAGATGAAGTGGTGCTGGACCTGATTTATGAGGCGAGGGACATTGACCAGAAAATTTCTTCTTCGGAAAAAATTGACGCCTGGTTCGAATCCAAAACCAAAGGGTTAAACGACTTTCAGAAATCGGAGCTGAAAAAGAAATGGGGCACCATGCAGAAGGTGCTTAGTTCCCGCTCCCGCATGGAGAAAGTGGTAAGCGACATAATTTTCGATTTCAACGTCAAGCCACGGCTCAGTTCGGAAAGAGGAAATGCCATTTTGATCGCCTCCAGTATTTATGAGGCGTGCCGCTATCTTGAGCTGTTTCAAAAAACTGAACTGAAAGGCAAATGCGCAGTCGTTACTTCCTATAATCCAGTCACCGGCGATATTACCACCGAAGACACCGGGGCTAATACCGAAACAGAAAAAGAGTTCAAATACAAGATTTATACGGATTTGCTGAAGGATGTAAAGGCAAAGCCGGACAAAACCAAAACCGAATCTTACGAAGATGATGTTAAAGATAAGTTTGTAAAAGAACCGGCAAATATGAGACTGCTGGTTGTAGTTGATAAACTTCTCGTTGGTTTTGATGTGCCTCCCTGCACATATCTTTACATAGATAAAAGTATGCAGGACCATGGCCTGTTTCAGGCGATCTGCCGGGTTAACCGGCTGGATACCGACGATAAACAGTTCGGCTACATCGTGGACTACAAAGACCTCTTCCGAAAAGTTGAGGATGCTGTAGCGGTGTATACCTCTGAGCTGGATTATGACGAGTTTGAAAAATCAGACTGCGATATTCTGCTGCAAGACCGCCTAAAGAAAGGCCGTGAACGCCTGGATAATTCCCTGGAAGAAATTGCCCTGCTCTGTGAACCGGTTGCCCCGCCGAAAGATACTCTGGCATATATCCGCTACTTCTGCGGTAACACGGAAATCCCCGAAGAACTGAAAAACCGTGAAGTGCAAAGAACGGCCCTATATAAGGCAACGGTGGCCTTGATAAGGGCCTATGCCAACATTGCCGACGAGATGGAAGCGGCAGGCTATAGCGAAAAAGAGATTGCGGATATTAAAAAGCAAATCGACTTCTATTTGAAACTGCGTGAAGAAATCAGAAAAGCAAGCGGTGAAACCTTGGACTTAAAAACCTATGAGGCCGACATGCGGCATTTGATTGATAACTACATCCAGGCAGATGAGCCGAAAAAGATTTCACCTTTCGGAGACCTGACTCTATTGGAACTTATTGTTAATACAGGTATTGCCGACGCCATAAATAGCTTGCCAAAAGGCATACAGGCCAATAAGGAAGCCGTTGCCGAAACCATCGAAAACAATGTGCGGCAGAAAATCATTAAAGAACATTTAATAGACCCGGCGTTTTTTGAAGAAATGTCGAAGCTGCTTGATGAAGTGATCAAGTTTCGTAAAGCAAATGCAGATAAATATAAAGAATATTTAATGAAGATTGCCGAACTGGCAAAAAGGGTACACGAAGGGAAAAGCGAAAACACACCGGATGGTTTAAATACGCCTGCAAAGAGGGCGCTATACAATAATTTAGGTGAAAATGAGGGCCTGGCTTTGGCAGTTCATGAAAAAGTCCTCACATACAGGCCGGACAACTGGAAAGGGAACGAAACCAAGGAAAGGGTTATTAAAAGCAAATTGTTTGAGGTTCTGGGTGATGAAAAAGAGGTGGAAAGAATTTTCCCCATCGTGAAACAGCAGAGCGAATACTGATATGGAGCAATTGCAATTGGGAAATATTACCGTTGATGTTGTGCAGAAAGACATCAAGAATGTTCACCTGAGTGTGTATCCGCCCACGGGACGGGTAAGGATTTCAGCGCCCTTCAGGATGAATTTGGACACCATCCGTATATTTGCTATTTCAAAACTGAACTGGATAAAAAAACAGCAAACTAAACTAAGAAATCAGGAACGAGAAGCACCAAGGGAGTTTCTTAATAGGGAAAGCCATTACTTTAATGGCGAACGCTATTTGCTGGAAGTGATTGAACAGGATGCGGCACCCAAGGTTGAACTAAAACACAGCAAAATTGAATTGTATGTAAGACCGCAAACAAACAGAGAGAAAATGAAATCCATTTTGGATGAATGGTACAGGAGCCAATTAAAGGCCTCATTACCCACACTAATTGAAAAATGGGAAAAGAAGATGAATGTTCGGGTCAATGAGTTTGGGATCAAGAAAATGAAAACCAGATGGGGCACCTGTAACCGGAAGGCAAAACGGATTTGGCTGAATCTTGAGCTCGCTAAAAAACCGGGAGAATGCCTGGAATATATCGTTGTTCATGAGATGGTTCACCTGTTAGAAAGAAACCACAATGACAGATTTACTTCACTAATGAATGCGTTCATGCCCAAGTGGAGATTTTATAAAGACGAACTGAACAGGCTATCGGTAAGACATGAAGACTGGAATTATTAAAAATCAAAAAGAAAGACGCTTCCGCCGTCCTGGTTCCAGCGGCAAAGAGGGGGGCAGATTCAAAATCGAATAAAAAATCAGGGAGAGCCAGAGGATAGTCTGATAGGGCCGTTGGTTTCGTGTTGACTTGCTAGTTGACAAGCAAACCACGTCCACCCGTTGCAAAATCATTGCCAGTTATGATCTCCGTCTAACCTTGCGACAAATCTATCATTCGGTGCTATTCTTCAGGATGCCGCCGAGGAATTGCAGGAGATTAATAACGGGTTTTATAGGGAATAAAAGACAAGATAATTTGTACCGATAAGTTCAAATAAAATATAAAAGATGAATGATACCTCAATTTACCGTTGATATTGTGTGGCTACCATGATAGCATACCAATATACATTGCGGTACTTAATAAGTAATATCAAATAGTTAATGATATATTCCCAATAATATGGACCAGCCGATCATAATTGGATTAACCGGTTCTTTTGGTAGCGGGTGTGGTACTTTACAAGACGTCCTGGAAAAGAAATTCAAATTTAAAGGATTTAAACTTTCCGAAGAAGTGAGGCAAGAAGCAAAGAAAAGAGGCAAAAAAGAAAAGGATAGAAGAGTATTACAGGATATTGGGGATGATCTGAGGAAAAATAATGGTTATGGCTATCTTGCTGAAAAAGCCCTAGAGAAAGCTAGACCGCTTAAAGATAAGATGTACGTGTTCCGTGGCTTCAGGCACCCTGAAGAAATCCAGGTGTTTCGGGAGGTTCCTAATTTTTTTCTTATAGCAGTTGATTGCACAACCGATAACCGCTGGAAGAGATTAGAAGGATCTTACAATGGTGATAGAACTGCATTCGACAGGGATGACAGAAGAGATAAAGATGCAAAGTTGCCATATGGACAACAGGTACTGCGTTGCGTGGAACATGCGGATATCATTTTTGCCAACGAAGAGTTTTATGAAACTCCGATCAAGACGCATGACAAATTAAAAGAACGTTTCTCCCCATATCTTAGTCTGATTACCGGGGAGAAAATGCGTAATCCGAGTTTAGATGAAACAATGATGGCCGTTGCCTTTGATCTGGCACTCCAATCACACTGTATTAAACGTCAGGTTGGTGCAGTGCTTTGCAGTAAAGACGGTTATATCGTTTCAGGAGCGTATAATGAGGTTCCAAAAGGTCAGGATAGTTGTCTGAACAAGTACGGCATGTGTTACAGAGACCATGTTCGAAATAAGCATGTCAATACAACAATAAAAAACATGAAATACTGTCCTAAGTGTTCTGAGGAAATCACTTCTATTGAATTTCTTCCGGAACCATCGTGTTCTCATTGCAGAGAAAGCTTAAATATCTTTCCACATTACAAGGCACTAGACAAATGTCGCTCACTGCATGCGGAGGAAGCTACTATCTTAAAAACCCCACCATTTGAAGTTGATGAATCTACATTATATTCTACCACATTTCCCTGCCTACAATGTGCGAAAAGGATTCTGCAGTCTGAAATCAAAACTGTTGTCTATGTTGACCCTTATCCAGAGAGCGAAGCCATTGAAGTATTAGAAAAAGGCGGCGTAGCTACTAAAAAATTTGAAGGAGTTAAAGCACAAGCATTCTACAAACTTTTTTACAAGTATAGGGAAGTCCAAGAAAAGAAAGTCAAGGAACAATATTTGCAACTCATAAGCGATAAGATGCTTTTCAATAGAGAGGGGTGAAAAACATGGAAATATGCCCAAAATGTAAAGACTATAGTTTGAGTTATGACCCAAGAAGAAAAACGGCTAGATGTTACAGCCTCACATGTCGCTTTGAGGAACCAGTAATAAATAGTTCTGATTATTTTGATAGGTATGTAATTAGTCCACTAAATTGGGAAAATTTTTGTGCTCAAACTCCGTTATTTGTAAGAGAGATAAGGGGCATTAAAGAACCTAGAAGAGTAAGTGCCGGCTAAGACGCTATTCGAGTAATTTTAGTAATAAAGCAGACTGGATAGGGACGTTCTGCACGAATGTCCCATCCTACACATCCTATCCATCCCATTTTCTTGACTTTTCTCTATGCGGATCATATAAGTTCTGAAACGCGGGTAATAATTGGTGCGGCATCCGCGGCGTGATCCCTTCCCCCCGGTTCCCAAGAGTGCATCATTCTAACGGAACGGTGGTGACGCGGACCACCGGGCAGCACAAACACAAATTACACCTTACATACAGGAGCAGAGAACATGAAGAATGTGGAGATGAAAGTTGACGGGAACATCCTAACCATTACAGTGGATTTGTCCAAGGAATTCGGCCCGTCATCCTCGGGCAAGACCATCATTATCGGTTCCACAGAAGGGAACGTCAGCGTCCCCGGCGCTGAGGACAAGAAGGTAGGCTTGAACGTCTACCGCAGGAAGTAAGAGTCAGAAATTTCGGGTATACGAGCCTCTTGCAAAACTCCATTTTTTGTCATTCCCGCGACGCTTTTGAGCGGGAATCCAGAATCATAACCAAAGACCTTTATAATGCCCACTTTCGCTGTAAGTGAAGAGAAAAATAAGTGGCTAACGGAGACCATGGAGGCCCTCGGTATCCAGGAAGAGGATATCGAAGAGAAATTCATCCGGTCATCAGGAAAAGGCGGGCAAAAGGTGAATAAGACCTCCACGTGTGTCTATCTGAAACACTTGCCTACCGGAATAGAAGTAAAGTGCATGAAGGATCGGAGTCAGTCGGTTAATAGATTCCTGGCCCGGCGTGAGCTTGCAGAGCAGATTGCGGCGCTATCAGGCCAGGTTACCGGCCGCGGTCTTAGGCAGGAGAGAATAAGGAAGCAAAAGGCAAGGAAGAGAAAGAGAACAAAAAGTAAGTACGGCATCAACCCTGAGTCCTCATGATAAGTAGAGAAGCGTTCCAGATCCTGGAATTCGATAAAATCCTGAATACAATTTCCGGCTTTTCCCATAGCGATGCCTCGCGGCAGGCTATTTTGGATATTTCCCCGTTAAGTAACCGGGGCGATATAGAAGAAAGATTCGGACAGGTCAAAGAGATTCAAGGGCTTGCCCAGGCTGGTACCCCACTTAGGTTATCTCATTTTCAGGACATATCCCAGGCCCTGGAGCAGGTGAGGCTTGAGGGCGCTGTCCTTGAGGCCCGTGAACTGGTGGATTTTGTGCCTGTTCTGCGGATAATTTCTGAGATATCTGCTCAGATTGGAGAGGCAAACAACCTGCCCGGGCTGGGTAGTCTGGCCGGCGATCTAACTGGATTTCCCGATATACTCGCCGCTATCGGGAGGTCTATCGATAGCGAGGGGAATATCCTGGACAGTGCGAGTTCGACGCTTTCTCATCTGCGAAGCCGAATAAGAGGCATGGAGGCGAAGATAAGAAAGAGATTGGAGGAGACAGTAAATGACCGGAGTGTGACCCCCTTTTTACAAGATGACTTTATTACTCAGAGGGCCGGCCGGTGGGTTATCCCGGTAAGAATGGATGCCAAAGGTCAAGTGCCGGGCGTGGTCCATGATGTCTCAAGATCAGGCGAGACGGCCTTTACGGAGCCATTAGAGATAATCGGAATTGCCAACGAGCTGGAGAATCTTGTTGCCGAGGCCAAGGCAGAAGAGATTCGCATCTTAAAAGTTATCTGCAAGATGATAAGGGAAGAAGCGGACGAAATTGAGGCGCAGTACAAGACCATCGTCTATCTCGATGTCCTGGATAGTATCGCCCGGTTTGCTGATTACCTGCAAATGGAAGTTCCCGGAATAACCGGTTCATCTGAAATCAAGCTGGTAAGGGCAAGACACCCGCTCCTTATGCTGTCACAGAAGGAGAGAGGCATAGGGGAGGTGGTGCCCCTTGACCTCAGCCTCGATGGCGATCATACCGTGATGGTCATAACCGGTCCTAATGCCGGAGGCAAGACCGTCGCCATCAAGACGCTGGGGTTGCTCCTCCTCATGGCCCTATCCGGCATTCCGGTGCCGGCTGATTCCTCGTCCACCTTTCCCCAGGTCAGCCGGCTCCTCGTTGATATAGGGGATGAACAATCCATAGAAAGCAGCCTGTCCACTTTCTCCGCCCACGTCTCTCACATCGCAGAGATACTCAAAGAGGCCGATGCAAAGACGATCATCTTGTTAGATGAGCTGGGCACCGGGACGGATCCGGTGGAGGGGGCGGCCATTTCCTGTGCCGTTTTAAAGGATTTGAGGGGAAAAGGCGCCCTCGTCTTTGCCACCACACACCTGACGGACATAGTGGGTTTTGTCCATAGGACAGCGGGAATGGTAAATGCCTCTATGGAATTCGATCACGACACGCTGAGTCCTTTATACAGGTTGAAGGTGGGAGAGCCCGGTCAGTCCCATGCCCTCGAGATAGCCAGGAGATATGGGCTGCCCGGACATATTATTGAGTTTGCAAAGGGTGTACTGGGCAATGTGAACGTGGAATTTCACAAGCTTCTTACAGAGTTGAAGGAGAAAAGGGCCGCGCATGAAGAGGGACTTAATGAGCTACAGCGGCAACGGGCAGAGGTTAAAGGAAAAGAGAAACTTTTAAATGAAAGACTGGCTGAGATAGAGAGACTTAAGGCAGAGACTATGGAAAAGGCTTATCAGGAGTCCCGGGATATTGTTTCAGAAGTAAAGAGGCAGGCGTATGCCGTCCTGGAAGAGGTAAAGAAGGACAAGAAACGCGCGGCTGTGAAGAGGGTCGTAAGGATACAGCAGGAGGTCGAAGATAAGCTGCGGGAATTCGATAAAGAGCCTTCCTTATCAATCAGTGAGATAAGGGAAGGAGACACCGTATTTGTCAGGTCCGTGGGCTATGATGCCACGGTGATGAGAGTTGACCGAAGCCATAAACGGGTGAGGGTAAAGGCCGGGAAGATGGAATGGGAGGTACCGGTTTCGGACATTGTCACTAAAAGAGGGAAGGTTCCCACGACAAAAGTACGTACGGAGAAGAGAGAGGGCAGAGAAGAGATGGCGCCGGAGGCGCTGAAGCTTATCGGCTTGCGGGTTGACGAGGCCTTATCCAGGCTGGAGCCCTTTCTCAATCATGCTTCCTTAGCGGAACGCAAGGAGGTTACGATCATTCATGGGATGGGGACAGGTATCCTGCGGAAAGCCGTGCGCGAATACCTCACCGGTCATCCCCTGGTTGAGCAATTCAGGAGCGGGGAGTTATCTGAAGGAGGGGATGGGGTGACGATAGCGACGCTGAGGTGAGAGGGCTGGTTCCATGTCCGGCCAGAAGTTTTCAAGGTTTCCTCCCCCTTGATGGAAAAGACCAGGTTAGGGGTGAACGGAGGTTTACCAAACTCTGCTCCTCCCGTCTTCTTAAAAAGCTTCTTGTTCGGAGATCACTTTTTTATTGACTTCTGATTCAGCGTTGTAGTATCGGGTTGACTGAGACGTGCGCCGCCAAGTGCGCTCTGTGGTTAATCTTTTGACAATACGAAAAAAGGAGCAAAGAAAATGAAACGATTTTTTTTGTTGGTTGGGACCATATTATGTCTGTTTACGCTGATGGTGTCGCCCGCTATCGCCGGGAGTACGACCAAGGCCAAGAAGCCTATCCCAGACGAAGCGATTGCCATCCTCAAGGAAGGCAACACGAGATTCGTGAGCGATAAGGCCAAACACCCGCATACGGGCGCTGCCCGTCTCGCCCAGGCCGGAAAGGAGAGTCAGGCCGACCATGCCTACGCTACGGTGATCTCATGTTCTGACTCCCGTGTTCCGGTGGAGCTCATCTTTGA
>JAGVOC010000267.1 GCA_020052975.1 Desulfobacterales bacterium
ACCCTCGATTTCCCCGCAGTGGACGGCATAGTGCCTGTTCCTTTACACAGGAAAAATCTGAGGAAAAGGGGCTTTAACCAGTCCCTGCTCCTGGCACGGATTCTTTCCAGGAAGCTTGGGGTTCCTCTGTTCATGGATATCCTTTTCAAGACACGCTTGACGCTGCCGCAGGTAGGTCTTTCTGCAAAGGAACGGGTGATGAATATACGCAATGCGTTTACGGTGAATGGACATATCAAAGACCTGAGGCTTTTGCTGTTTGATGACGTCATGACAACAGGAGCTACAGTTTCAGAATGTTCGAAACAACTGAGAAACGCCGGGGCAAAAGAAGTGATAGTCCTGACCCTTGCAAGGGCAGGGATATTTTAATGTGATATAATCAGTTCGATGTCCGACATCGATTCATTCAGGGAAAAACTGCAGGCTTTACTCTCTAAATTCGACAAAGACAAGACCTACTACCTTTCAAAGGGTTATCCGGAAGCACAAGTAAGGATCGATTTTTTAAACCCTCTTTTCAAGGCCCTCGGCTGGGATATAGAAAATAAAGCGCAGAAGCCGCCGCATGAACGCGACGTGATCGTGGAGCTTTCACCGGAGACGACCGGAAGACCTGATTATAATTTCAGAATTCATGGCGCAACAAAATTCTTTGTTGAAGCAAAAGCCCCATCAGTAGCTCTTGATGAGGTGAACCACATTCTGCAGGCGAAAAGCTACGCATGGTCTACGAAAGAGGTATTCTTTGTAATCCTTACGGATTTTGAAGAGTTCAAGCTCTTTGACGCCTCATTAAAACCGAATCCAAAATTCCCCAATGAAGGATTGATCTTCGATTTTAAATACGCCGATTACCTTGATAAAATCGAAAAGCTCTGGGAACTGTCCAGCGAAAGGGTCAAACAGGGCTCATTAGAAGCCCTTCTGCCAAGGGATACGAAGAGCAAAAGATTACGCATACCTCCGGACAAGTCTTTCCTCGAAGATCTGACCATATGGCGCACTGAACTCGCAAAGGACGTTCACAGGCGGAATCCTGAATTTGACGGCAAGCTCTTGAATGATGTTGTGCAGAAGCTTCTGGACAGGATTATCTTCATCCGCATCGCAGAAGACAGAAAAATCCGGACGGACAGGGAACTGTGGGAAATCGTTGCGCAGTGGAAGGAAGAAGGCAAACGGAAATCAATCATGACCCATCTGTTAGACCTTTTCCACGAGGTGAACGACGACCTGAACGGAGATATTTTCAAGCCCCACGCCTGTGAAAAAGCAAAAGATACTCGACCCTGCCTGCGGAAGCGGCTCGTTTCTCCTCGGAGCCTATCAATGCCTGATCGACTATCACCTTGAGTACTATCGTAACCACCCGAAAGAGGCCCAGACTCAATTCTTTGACTTTTACTATAAAGTCAGCCCCGAGGACTTGGCTCTTCCGTTGCGCACGAAAGCAGCAATATTAAGGAACAATATTTTCGGTGTTGATATTGATCCACAGGCAGTGGAAATAACCATGATGAGCCTTTATCTCAAGGCTTTGGAGGGTGAAAGAGGCCTTCTGCCCAAGAAACAGCATCTCCTGCCACCCCTCAGCAATAACATCAAATGCGGCAACAGCCTTATAGGTTTTGACATTTTCGATTCCCTCCCCCTTGAGGGGGGAGGGTTAGGGAGAGGGTGGGACGACGAAACCAAGAGCCGCATCAACCCCTTTGACTGGAATTCAAAATCAACCGGATTCGGGGAGATAATGCACCCCTCTCAGTCCCCCCTTGCTAAGGGGGGAAGTGAAGGGGGGTTCGATGTAGTTATCGGGAATCCGCCTTATGTGCGAATACAGATACTACCAAGAGAGCAGGTAGAGTATTTCAACAACAAATATATTTCAGCAACTGGCAATTATGATATTTACGTTCTATTTGTTGAAAAAGCCCTCGAATTATTGAGAGAAAATGGTATCCACGGATTCATATTACCGCATAAGTTCTTTCAGGCTTCATATGGACAGGGACTACGAAAACTGATCTCAGAAAAGAAGGCATTGAAAGAGATAGTAAATTTCCGTGACAATCAGATATTCGAAGGTGCAAGCACTTATACATGTCTACAGTTCTTGTCCAAAAATAAAGCCCGTACTTTCAAGTATGCCGATATTATAAAACTCTCAAATCCTTCTGAGCAATTAGGCATAATCGTGGAATCTGATAAATTTTCCGATGACAATATAAAAGCTGGCTTAATTTCCAAAAAAAAGGTAACTTCTTCCCCTTGGAATTTCTGTTTTGAAGATACAGTTTCTCTTATAGATAAATTGATGAAATATTCGCTTCCCCTTGAAAATGTCACCGAGAGAATCTTTCAGGGATTAAAAACAAGCGCCGATAAGATTTATGTTATGGATGTAATCAACCTTAATGGAAATACAATTATAGTTCACTCAAAACAATTAGAGAAAGACGTTGAGCTTGAAACAGAACTTTTAAAACCGCTCATAAAAGGCGGTAACATGCGGCGTTACCTGATAGAAGATAATAAAAAAGTTGTTCTCTTTCCCTATAAGAACGGTATTTTAATAGCTAAAAAAGAATTCCAGGAAAGATATCCGTTATGTTGGAAATATCTATCCGAAAATAAAAAATATCTTGAAAACAGAGAAAAGGGGAAAATGAAGAGTGAAAAATGGTATGCATATGGAAGAACTCAAGCTTTAGAAGTTATTGGTCTTAAAAAGATCATTACACCTGATATTGCACCCTCTGCTTCTTATTGTTTTGACGAAGAAGGCAAATACTACTTTAGCGGAGGCGCTGCCGGAGGATATGGAATACTTGCAAAATCCTCTATAAACCCAAAATATCTCTTGGCTCTGCTGAATAGCAAACTCCTGGACTGGTATCACCACCAATTGAGCACTAATTTCAGAGGCGGCTATTTCTCTTATGAATCCCGCTTCATAAAACAACTTCTCATCCGCACAATCGATTTTAATAATCCCGCAGAAAAGGCTACTCACGACAACCTCGTCTCCCTCGTTGACCAGATGCTCGAACTCCACAAAAAGAAATCTTCCTTTCCGCTTTCCGCTGAACGAGAAAAGATCGAGCGCGAGATCACGCTTACGGATGAAAAGATTGATGAGATTGTTTATAGGCTATATGGGGTGACAGAGGAGGAGAGAAGTATAATAGGAGGCACATAAGATGGAAAACTTTGATATTACAGATTTGGTTCGTTGGCAAAAGGACATGAATATATGATAGATATTAGTAATCCACCATCTAAAAGTCCTCTTGAATATAAATGTAATTTTAATAGGTATAATATCCCTTCCATCACCGATGCACGAATGGCAGCACAACAAAGCGTATTCACTATTGGCGAGGACCCCTTTCATCTGATCTGTGATATGAAGGAAGTCGAAAATAAGAAAATCGTCATCAATTCGGGCAGTAAGGAAAAAATACGCAAGCAACTGCAAAGGCTTGGTGTCAACCAGTCATCGTTATTTCCTGATATAGTTGGCTTAGCTCAGAACCTTGAAAGGGTATGGGAGAGTTTCAGGAAGGATAAAGATACCTGTCAATAACCCTACGTGCAGTATGTGAACTCCTTCGGAGTCCTGATCTTCAATCCTCACTTAACTATTTCTTTAGTAAACAAACCCACCAAACGGTCATCAATAAAAAATACACTGGCTTTATGCAAAAAGGACACCCCGGTTCTTTATGCTATAATCAAGCAAAAGGAGGCAAGCATGAGGGAATCCCTTCAGCGTACCATAAAGGCATTTATCAAGAAAGGTGAACAATACTATATTGCCGAATGTCTTGAAGTGCCTGTCGTAACTCAGGGCAAAACTATTGACGAAGTAGTTGCGAATCTCAAAGAGGCTGTTGCATTACATCTTGAAGACGAAGACCTCGCACAGATCGGCCTTGCGCCGAATCCAGCGCTGATTATTACTATGGAGACGGAGCCTCTCGCAAGTGTCGCCTAAACTCAGGAGACTTTCGGGGAAAGAGATTGTTGCTATCCTTTCAAAATTCGGTTTTACTTTCCATTCACAAAGAGGCAGCCACGTTAAATTGAGACGATCATCATCCGTTGGCGAGATTCAGACTTTAACACTTGTAATGCACGATGATCTTGATATCGGTACTTTGCGGGCAATAGTAAGGCAGGCAGGCAAGTTTATCCCTGAAGAGCAACTCCGAAAAGAATTTTATTCAGAATAATCAAGCAACCTCATAGATGATTTTTTAAAAAGCATTCTGGTAGAATACAATATTTCCCGAACAAAGCAGGAACAATGATTGATCTTCATACCCATAGTCTTTTCAGTGACGGTGAACTCGTCCCTTTTGAGTTGATCAGAAGGGCAGAGGCATTTGGCTATACGGCTATTGCGATCACCGACCATATTGACGCGTCGAATATAGATCTGGTAATCCCGAAGATAGTCCAGGCTCTGAAAAAAATCCGGAACCATATATCGATAGATGCCATTCCAGGTGCAGAGATCACCCATGCTCCGCCTGCAATGATACTAGACCTTGTCAAAGAGGCCCGTCATCTGGGTGCCAGGATTGTCGTTGTCCATGGAGAAACTCTGGTAGAACCGGTTCTGCCCGGCACAAACCGGGCGGCAATCGAGGCCAACGCCGACATCCTGGCGCATCCGGGGCTTATATCCGAAGAGGACCTCCTTTTTGCCAAGGAAAAAGGCGTAACGCTTGAGATAACGTCGAGGAAGGGGCATTCCCTTGCGAACGGCCATGTGGCAAAAGAGGCAGTGAAATTCGGGGTTCCACTCTGCATCAACACCGAC
>JAGVOC010000021.1 GCA_020052975.1 Desulfobacterales bacterium
AAGAGGCGGCAACTGCTCGTGCAATTCTCGGCATGCAGCAATTTTAGCGAACCATTGTAGAAAAGTCAATTAATGTGGGATGTGTCCCTATTATTTAATTGTTAAAGAGGTTCTTTACTTCTTGTTGTGTCATATACCATGTTGCTCCAAACATGCCAACTGGGTGGCCATTTGCTTGTAACTCTTTTATAACATCGTTATATGCTTTTTCCTCAATCTCTTCCTTGGAAATGCATCCCAAAATGACCGCATTCAGCATAATAACAGCTACAATAAAATAAGCAGTTTTTAGCCTCGTATCAATCTTGGATTTCATTTTTACATCTCGCATTCCCATTAGGTAATAATAGTGCCATAAACGCGAGCTTCACTGATGCGTACCACTGTATGACGTAAAAGAGCAAAAAATCAATTTGCAAATCTCAAGTCATCGCTCAACTAAAAAAGTGACCTGTGGCACTCGTTCATGTCCATCTGGTGGTTAGATTTTCAATGTCTCTTTATTAATTTCCTTAGCCCTCTTCAAGAAGTTTTCAACGGTACCAAAATCATATAAATATCTTCCTTCAAGGTTTTTATACTCTGCGATCATCATAAATTTACTAATAAAATTGAAGTCTTTGAAAAATATAAATGCATCAGCAAACTGATCGAGACCAAGTATATTACCCCACAGAACTGGGACTAAGAGAAACGAAGGAAACATACCAGGTAATTCTTGAAGTTTTGAATTAAGTTTATCCGTTATTCTGGTTTCCAGAAATATCTTGAATTTTTCACTGCTTTCTATCCGTTCATAATTAAAATTGATATTATAGACTTCGACAAGTGTTTCCTTACCATCTTTTCTGATTTCAAAATCAAAGCGTTTTCCATTTGGCATTATTTTTTCAACTTGTAGTAATTTTATTCCTTCATCTGATAGAAGTTTGTTAATTACTGCTAATTCTGCAAAAAAGTTAGTATACTGTGACTGACTATCATTAAAGTTAATAATCATTTTATGGCACAGCGTTATGATCTGCCTCCGCAAGGTACTATCTACTTTTTCCAAGACACTTTTTGCGGTATTATCAATGAATGTGAGAAACGTCAGAGACGCTTGATCGCCTTCATTTGCATCCCACCAAAGATCATATATAACTTTTTCTGAAGTAAACTCTCCTTTTGTTTTAATTACAGCGTTAATATTTTTTAACCGCTCATAATATTTACTGCTAATATCAGAAATCATCTTCGTCGAAGAAGAGAGAGCATCGTAAATTGTAGGTAGATAATGTCTAAGTAATTCTACTAGCTCATTCATTTTGTTTCTCTGAAATCTAACGTTGCCTTAACCAGCGCGGGCAAATCCCTATGCCAAAACCAACCAACGTTTAATCCGCGTCTGTGTTTAAGGCAGTGTTATCGTTCTTAATTATGTGTATTCATATCTTCTTGACCGTCAATTGCCGAAAACGAGAAAAAAGTCGCCATTGTCGCCATTGAAGTCTTTGAGATGACAACGGAACACGCGGCAAGTGCCAACAAGGTTGCCATTCTTTTAAGTTACCTTTCCTTTGTCGTTCGATGTTGCCGGTAACTTGTCGTACAACATTCTCGGATGACTCAAGAAAAGCTTCAAATCTTTCATCATAATACCTAACGAATACATAATAGTTATTATCAGCAAGCCACTGCTTATATTTGTCCCCAATAATCCATGATGTTTTTTTCTTATGCGATGTTTTTACTTGCAGATTAGCCATGAAAGAACCTTCTTGATCCAAAACGACAATATCTATCCCTTTTGTATTACGAACGGTTGGCAAAGCAATCAGTCCGTTCATGCTTAATACAGCACATACATAATGAACGCCGGCAGAGCCTATCAAAGAGTTCGATGGTTTTTGGGGCATATGTGTTCTTAAAATAACACGGGCATTTACTCCGATAATATGTATATCTAATTAATCAAAGGGATTACCATAAACTTCAATATATGGTTCTTTGCCATCAGCAGTAATTGCAACCGTATACTTTATATGACCTTTCAAATCTTTATAAAGTTCGCCGTCTTTCACTTGGGAGTCATAAATAACTTCAGCATAACAAATATAACTATTAGAGGCTTTCTCGTATGTTTCCCTAATTTTTTCAATTCTAACATTTTTCAAATCACTCATAATGGAGCCATATTTTTCCTCTTGTTGCATCATATAAAAAGCTGAAAGCTTACCGATTACATAAGATTTAATGTCGTTGCCATTGCAAGACGGTGGTTTTGAAGAGCACCCAAAAGTGTGAAACAGAAACCACATCGACAGCAGCGTGAATATTATTTTTATCATCATTCTCAAATTCCTCCTTTGATCTATCATTCACGATAACGAACGAAACTCAGTAGAATATATAGGGACACATCCCCAATTAATCTATCTTCTGTTGCCTTGGTCTGCCGGGTTTATTGAGGGAAAAGGCCCTTCCCATTTTTCTTTCCATTTTCTTTACAAACTGCTCACTCCCTAATGGC
>JAGVOC010000088.1 GCA_020052975.1 Desulfobacterales bacterium
CATAGAATGCAAATCAAAAGAGGAGGCCTTGGAAAAAGCGCTTGGTTTATAATAATGACAGGTGTATAGACCTCCATATACATTCAACTGCATCTGATGGAACATTTTCCCCCTGTGAAATCCTTGCCCTGGCAAAAAAGCTTAATCTTGCTGCGATTGCAATTACAGATCATGATACAGTTGCCGGTTCTAAAGAAGCGATCGATACGGGCATTCCATCGGAAATAAAAATTTTAACAGGAGTTGAAATCAGCGCGGCTCCTCCCCCCTCTTTTTCCTGTGCGGGAAGTTTCCATATCCTTGGCTATTCTTTCCGTTTGGATGATCCTGTTTTGAATCAGACTCTTTACACCCTCCAGATGGCCCGGAAAAACCGTAATCCCGGGATAATCGAGCGCTTGAAAAATCTTGGGTTTGACATTTCAATCGAAGAGGTTATTAAATTTGCCGGCGACGGGCAGACAGGAAGACCACACATTGCCCGTCTTATGACAGAGAAAGGTTTTGCCGGATCTATAAACGAGGCCTTCGATAAATACCTTGGAAAAGGAAAACCCGCATATGTTGATAAATACCGGATCGAATGCGGTGAGGCGATCAAAATTATAACCGGCGCTGGCGGTATTCCTGTTCTGGCCCATCCATCGCTTATAGATATTTGTAACGGCAGAAACTTTGAGGATCTGATAGCCGATTTGAAAGAATTGGGAATTATGGGCATAGAAGCCTATTACCCTGAGCATTCAAAAGCCCGGATTTCCTATTACGTGCAACTGGCGGAAAAACATAAGCTGCTTATCACGGGGGGTACCGACTTTCACGGCTCGCTGAAACCTGATATCAGTATGGGGTCCGGAAGAGGAAACTTTCACGTGCCATATCATTTGTATGAAAATCTTATAAATTTGAAGCTCCGCAGATAAAACCAAAAGAGCAATAAGGAATTTATTAATGGAACGCCCGGATCTTTCAGAGTTAACGAAAAAACTTTCATATGTATTTAATAATCAAAACCTGCTTGAAGAGGCTCTTCGGCACAGTTCGTTCGTGAATGAACAGACAGGCACACAATTAAGTGATAATGAGCGACTTGAGTTTTTAGGGGATGCAGTTCTGAATCTGGTAACAGGTCATCTTCTGATTCATCGCTTTCCGGAGCTTAAGGAAGGCGATCTGTCCAGAATGCGCTCAAATCTTGTTAATGAATCACAGGTTGCATCAATTGCCCGGTCTTTGGATCTCGGCGCCTTTGTCCTGCTTGGCAGAGGAGAGTTTTTAACCAACGGACGGGAAAAAAACTCAATTCTTGCCAACACATTTGAAGCCCTCATTGCAGCGGTATATCTTGATGGCGGGTATGACGCAGCATTTGGAATAATAGAAAAAAACTTTTTGCCTCATTTTGTGTCAGACGGAAAACCTGCTGTAAATTATGATTATAAAACCAGGATACAGGAATTGATACAGACCGGTCAGGGAGCTAAACTGGTTTATAGTGTTATTGAAGAAACAGGGCCTGACCACGACAAGGTATTTAAAGTGGCGCTATCACTTGATAAAATTCATACCGAGGGCTGTGGGAAAAGCAAAAAACTTGCGGAACAGGATGCCGCCAGAAAAGCGCTTGATCTACTGACGGTAAATCAAATGAAAACCGATGGATAATACCCTGAAAGATTTCATAATTCCTGTTTTTATTCCCCACGCAGGATGCCCTAATCAATGCATTTTCTGCAATCAGAATACTGTTACGGGAGAAAAAAAAGGTATCCCGTCGCAGGAAGAATTAAACCGTATAATTACTGAATTTTTGAATTACAAAGGTAAAAACAGAGGCAAGGTTCAAATCGGTTTTTATGGCGGCAATTTTTTAGGCCTTGGCATTGACAGAATTGAACAACTTCTGTGCGTGGCAG
Source organism: Desulfobacterales bacterium (assembly GCA_020052975.1). The sequence goes on from JAGVOC010000088.1 coordinate 1,917, forward strand.
CAAAATATGTAACAAATGGAATTGTTGACAGCATAAGGTTTTCAACCCGCCCTGATACTATCGACAATAATAATCTTGATTTTCTTAAGAACTTTCCGGTATCGACTATCGAACTGGGCGTGCAATCAATGGATGATTCTGTGCTGGCACTGGCAAGACGGGGTCACTCTTCTTCTGATACAAAAAATGCAGTGAATCTGCTTAAAAAAAAGAGTTTTAATATCGGCCTTCAGATGATGATAGGATTGCCGGGTGACGATGAGAGCAGATCTCTTTATACGGCGAACCGCATATCGGAACTTTCTCCTGATTTTGTCAGAATATATCCGACCGTTGTATTGGCGGGAAGCCCGCTTGCCGTGTTATATAAGAAAGGAAAATATATGCCGCTCTCTCTTGAACATGGCGTGTCTATTACAAAAAAAGTATATCTTGTTTTCAGAGAAAATAATATCAAGGTTATCCGCATGGGTTTGCAGGCAACGGAGGATCTTCAGGAAGGAACCTCTATTCTTGCAGGGCCCTACCATCCGGCCTTCGGCCATCTCGTATATTCGGAAATTTTTCTTGATAATATGATTGGTGTTCTTCAATCGGAATCCGTCCTGCCTGAAGAGATAAGCATAAGGGTTCATCCGAAAAGTGTTTCGAAACTCCGGGGATTGAAAAACGGGAATATAGATAAAATAAAGAGATTGTTTGACATCAAATCCGTGCGTGTTGTTCCTGACCCGTTCCTGCCGCCCGGCGGGTTCGCCATAGATGCAAACGGGTGATCCCATCAACGTTCAAACGCAGTATAACCATACCCTTTTGCACGATAGCGCTAAAGCTTCAATAACGCGTCTGAGTCAGACTCAAATTTCAACGTCAGTGTCGGGTGGCGTGCTCCTCGCCGTCGATGTGGACGCGGAGGTTAGCGTCTTGCCTAAGAATTCGATGGAGCCGAAGGCCATAGCGTACTTTCATATTGATCGCTGAATACCGGCGTATTTGCAGTAAGGTATTCCAGCACATCATTGCCAATGTTCTTTATGCCGTGTTTCAAATATGATGGAATGTATACTGCATCGCCAGCAAATACCTCTCTGGATTCATCTTCTATTACCATAAGCCCCTTACCTTTGATTACGTAATAGCATTGTTCAGGCTCATGATTGTGGATCGGTTGCTCAGACTCAACTGGAACCTCTGAAATTTGAATCGACAAATTTTGGGTTGAGGAGTTTTTGGGGCTTATTAGCATCCACGAGGTAAGAATCGGAAGTTTTCCGGTATTGGTCGAGTTGTTTCGGTTAAAGACTTCCATGCCTTCCTCCTCTTTGGTTATAGTGGCTGCCAGCAGCTAACGCCTGACTCAGCGGGAGCCCGCAATTTGGGCGATCCGCTGCGGCCGTTATATCTTCAGCCTGCTCAACGCTTGGCTTGGCGTAACGCAAATCTCATTAGCCCTCGTGACCGCCGAATTGTCTGTCAACAATCCAAGTGCCCGGCTTAAGCGGTCAATAAGAGGTTGATCTGTGGTTATGAACAAGTCGGCGTCAGCTTCCAGGGCAGACTCCAAGTGCTCCACATCGAATTCCTTTTTTCTTGGTTTGGTGTGCGCAGGGTTTTCAAGCTTACTGTTCGGAACAGCAGCCTGCAACGCCCTTTCATG
>JAGVOC010000446.1 GCA_020052975.1 Desulfobacterales bacterium
AACTGCCGATACAGGCTGGTTGAGAAACTGCAAGGCCTCTTCCTTCGGCTGAATGTTTTTTGCGATTATCTCGGCATATGATTTATCCAGCATCCTCTTGCCGAAAGTATCCGTGAAATAATCGGAAAAAGCCTCGTGTCTTCTGCAGATATCCAGAAACCTTTTCTGGGGCAGAATATAAAAATAGGTATTCTCATTCGTTTTAAGTGTCCTTACGGCTATTCCGTCATTTAACAGCATGGTGATGCCGCCGTACAGATCCCCTTCTCCAAGGATACCTATAAGCGATTTTCTGCCTTTATCTTCAAAATACCGCTCCGCCGCCCCTTTTTGAATTATATACAGATAGCCTACCCTCGATTCGCCCTGGATGAATAAAACCGTATTTTGGGGATAAAAAACTGTTGAGAGTTCGGAAGCTATCTTTTCGATCTCTTCTTCAGGAAGAAACGAGAAAGGAACGATGCCTGTCAGAAACTGGAATGCCTGCCCGGCTGCTATTATTGAAGCATAAGATTCATCCAGCATGCGCCCGCTGAATGTTTCCACGAAATACTCATAAAACATCTTGAATCGGGTGCATAAATCCAGAAACTTTTTTCTGGGTATTATATAAATGGTTGAATCTTGACAAACCGTTGCGGTACGTATGGAAAGACCGGCATTCATCAGTATCGAGATTCCGCCGAAAATATCACCCACCTTGAGAAAACCGCTTAAAACTTTTTTGCCCTGCTTATCAAAATATAATTCAACAAGACCCTCTTTTAGAATGCAAACATTTTCTATTTTTGTAATATTCTGAACCGCCAGAACCGAGTCTTTGGGATATATGCTGATGGAAACAGATTCGGTAGCCTGCTGCAGCTCTTTTTCCGGCAGTTTTGAAAACGGCGAAATACCCGATAAAAAATCCTTAACATCTTTATTCATTCATTCACTCTCGAATCCTTGACCCCTCTAAACTCTTAATGTCTAAAAAAAACAAAATCTTATCTGACAGGATTTACAGGATCAACGTGATAATTTGTTAAACCACATTGTCCCCCCTCGCCGCAGGCGACACAATCCTGTCAATCCTGTCAATCCTGTCTAAAAACTTTTTCCTATTATTTTTTCAGTATTTTATCTTCGCAAATTGAGTTTTTTGTGAGGCGTCTCGGGCCTGCTTTAAAGTGTATATCCCCATTTTAGCCAGAAGAGGGATAAGTTTTACAAACAATTCCCCTGTTGCAATCGCATCTCCCAGTGCGGTATGCCTTCCGATTATACTGACTCCAAGGCGGTCTGCAATTGCTTCCAGATTATGGTTGGTATGCGCCGGATGAACAATTGCGGAAAGAAGCATTGTGTCTAGAACGGGATTAATGAATTTTGTCTTTGCAGATAATTCCTTCATCTGCAGCATCCGCATATCAAATGCGGCATTATGCGCCACCAGTACAGTTCCTTCGGCGAATCTGCCGAACCTTGGAAGAACCTGTTCAACAGAAGGTTGATTTTCAAGCATATGCTGTTCAATTCCGTGAAACTGTATCGATTCAAAAGGGATGGTGCGTCCCGGGTTGACAAGCTGATCAAAGCTTTCGTCACGCAACAGATGATTGTTTACAATCCTGACAGCTCCTATTGATATTATCTCATCTTTTTCCGGATTGAGCCCTGTCGTTTCGGTGTCAAAAACAGTATAAATGAGTTCACTTAAAGGGCGATTATCCATTTCAGGAACCTGTCCGGGTTGATTGAACAGGTCAAAGTCATAAAAAACCGGGCGGCTTTCCGGCAGAATCGTCAGGTTTCTGATGTTTTCGGAAGCACCTTTCCCGGCGGAAGGCAGAAGCAGGCGTATGCATGACCGGTTGGCGGCATTTCTGTCAACAAAAGAAAAAGCCTCAGCATCATGATGTTTCATTATCTCTTTTAAAGTCAAAGGTTTCCCTTCTTTTTCAATTCTGATTATCTTCTTATCCAGCACCCTGAAAGTTTCTATTTTCAGAGGATTGCCCTCCCAAATAATATTTATCATTACGAACTTGTTTTTGCATTCAATATTGCAACTGAATTCCTCCTGTCCGGTTTCATTTTTCAGTTCTTCCAGTAAAAACATGAAAGCAGTTATCATTGAAAAGGTATCGACTTTAATCCAGCAGGGAAGATCAGGTTTAACATAGTGAATAATCACTCCCTTATTTTCTTCAGCCTTATTTTTGACCGTTTCAACGAGATCTCCCGCCGACATCTTCACAAGCGGCCACATGCTGTTGAACCGACAGGAATAATTAAAAAAAGTCTCATCAATCATATTCCCGAGAGTTATTGATTCCCTGTGAATAATCCCCGTAAATTCATCAAACTGCTCCTTTTTTATATCGGGGTATTCAAGTACAACCTCTATTGCCGATCTTATTCCAGCAATTGAAGCCCTGACGCCTCTTGTAAAGGAAAGAAGAAGGGTATCAAAACGGCTTTCATTTTCAAGCTGTTCGGTGATATCTTCGAGTATTAGTATAAACCCCGTAAATTTTTTAAGATGATTCAATACTGGCACAACTTCGGCACGAAGCAACTTGTTTTCCCTACTGACAGTTATAAATGAAGAAAGATTCTTATTCTCTTCCTTCAATCCTGTCGCTATTTCATCAAGAGCATGAACTAAAAGTTTTTTTTCGATAATACCGAAAACAGAGCGCCCTATTCCGACAAGCCCGTTTTGGACATTCCGTTCCGATTTCCCGTCAGATCCGCTTTCAAACAACTGCTTGGTTTTTTTGTTGTATAATATGATCTGGCCGTCGGAATTGCATATCAGGATGCCTTCGGATAATTCGGACATGACTGCTGCAAGTATATTTCTCTCTTTTTCGGATTCCGTTTTCGCGAAATGGATCATCTCGTCGACATTTTTCTGGAGATTTTCATAACGATCCGCGCCTTCGTTTATAGCTTCCGCAAGGCGGATTATTTCGCTGCTCCCTTCAATCCTTGTGCGGTGCGAAGGATTGACCGTATTTATAATATGAGTTTCCGCTGTGAGTTTTTTTGCCGGAAGAATATAGACATGGAGAATACCGTCAAGAACAAATATCAAACAGGCGAATAGAAGCAATATCGAGCTGAAAATATAAAAAAAGTTCTTTCCGGCAATGCTTTCCATGATTATCTTTTCGGAAGGCGCAAGCTGCTGCCAGAAGAGCCAGCCGAAACTGCACAGGGCAATGCCTATTATTGCAAAAGCAGCAGCAACAAACCACCAGAATTTATTAATGGATTTCATCAGCTAATGACCCAGAA
>JAGVOC010000379.1 GCA_020052975.1 Desulfobacterales bacterium
ATTTTGGGCAAGCTCAAGGAAATCAAGGGATTGCGCGGAGGCATACGCAATGTATGCCGCACAAGAAATCCCGCAGATTGACACCGAGATCGCACAAAAAGGCCATTTCCGGATGGAAACTAAATAGAGATAACATATCATGATAGCAGTTGTACAAAGAGTAAAAGAAAGTTCAGTTACAGTAGATGGTAAAATCATTGGTAAAATAGGTTCAGGCCTCCTTGTTCTTCTTGGTATTGCGAAAAAAGACACTATAAACGATATCGATTATATTGCAGATAAAATATTAAATTTAAGAATATTTGAAGATGAGAACAAAAAGATGAACAGGTCGGTCCTTGATACCGGAGGTGAAATGCTCGTGGTTTCTCAGTTCACTCTTCTCGGCGACTGCCGCAAAGGAAGGCGGCCCTCATTTATAGATGCAGCGGAACCGGAAAAAGCGAATGAACTCTATGAAAAATTCGTCGAAAAAATACGCGGTAAGGGGGTTAAAGTCCAGACGGGAATGTTTCGCGCAATGATGGATGTTTCCCTGGTAAATGACGGACCTGTAACCCTCATAGTTGAAAGCAAATTATAAGGCAATGGAAGACACGAGGCATGAGGCGCGAGGAATAAGGGTCAAGGGAAAACCAGTGATCAGTAATCAGTTGCCGGAAACCAGGAACCAGAAACCAGAAACCAGAAACTACAGTTCGATGCACGAACAGATGCCGGATAATCTTATAATGAATAAACTGAAAAATTTTTTGACATGCTTTTTCTTTTCTTTTTGTTGCCTATCTCTTGCCGCTCAAAATCTTCCGGCAGGAGATAATCTGTCTGCTCTCGGGAACCTGGTTGGTGACAACGATGCCATAGTCGTTGCAGACCCGGGCGGCAGAATAATTTATGAAAAAAATGGCGGCAAAAAACTGATCCCGGCTTCCACCCTCAAACTCCTGACATCCCTTGCAGCATTGCATTATCTTGGCCCTGAATACAGATTTGCAACCGAATTTTACATGGACAAAGACTCTAACCTCAAAGTTAAAGGCTACGGAGACCCTCTTTTAACATCCGAGGCCCTAATTGAAATATCAAAAACTCTTGGTTCCGGAGTTAAAAATATAAATGATGTGGTTCTTGATGATTCATATTTCAAACCGACAAAAATACCTGGCGTAACATCATCTTTGGAGCCCTATGATTCACCAAACGGAGCCCTCTGTGCCAATTTCAACACCGTTAACTTTGACATTTTGAAGGGGAGGCCCGTCAGCGCTGAACCACAGACTCCCCTGCTGCCTTTTGCTTTAACAAGAATCAACAGATCTTCAATAAAAGCGGGCAGAATTTTGCTCTCCTCCGAGCAGAATGAAAATACTCTGTATGCAGGGCACCTTTTATCTCATTTTTTAGAAAAAGAAGGAATTAAACCAAAAGGTAAAATAATGGTTGGCGCTGTTCGGCAGGAAACCGACAGGCTTATATTAAAATATTTATCTCCCTTTTCGATGGAAGATATTATATCGAGGCTTCTTTTACATTCAAACAACTTTATCGCAAACCAGATTGTTCTTGCAATAAGCGCAAAAATTAATGGTCAGCCCGGAACCATCGATAAAGGAGTTTTGGCAATATCGGATTTTGCCGGTAATATTCTCAAAATAGATGATCTGACAATAGTCGAAGGCTCTGGTATTTCCAGAGAAAACAGAATTTCGGCAAAAAGCTTTTTAAAAATTCTGGCAGCATTTGAGCCTCATATGGGTTTAATGAAACATAACGGCAACGAGTATTTTAAAACAGGCACACTGACAGGGGTCAGTACAAGGGCAGGATATATCAAAGGCAGGGATGGAAGGTTATATAAATTTGTAATAATGACCAATTTAAACGGAAATTCCGCAGAAAAAATATCAAAAAAGTTATGCGGTTTGATAGAATAAGACTTTTGAAAAACATCCGTATCTGCGAGGATTTGAAGTTTCCCCCTACTAATTCAAATGAATTCAAAGACCGGTGTTTCAATAACTCTTTTTGGTTTTTTTTGTTCCCAAATTGTTTCCTGTAATTTTTCGACTGTTTCAGGCGCAAAAAACTGTTCGCCGGTTTCCAAACATACTCTTGCAGGAACATTTTCAATAACATAGAATTTACCGCTATATTCCAGAGTATATTTCACCAGTTGGTTAATCATCGTTTCTTTAGTATTGGTATTCATTCTATTTTCTCCTTATTCTGTATGCTATCCATTTTGATTCATCCGGTTGATAGGCTGTTACGATTTTCAAAATAGTCCTTGACGGATAACTGATTTGCATATGCAACGGTCTTCCATTATTTGTAAAACCTAAAATCAAACAGCTTGACCCATATTTATCATCCGGATAATCTTCTATTATTTCACTTTTGGAAAGCATCGCTTCCTGTATTTCGGCTGTAGAAATATGGCGTATGATGATTTGATCAACGGCGTGCTTTGAATATTCATATTGTCGGTTTACGAACTTTTTTTTGATCTCATCTATCATGCTCATACTTTAAATATAACACAATGATTGGGGGGGGTCAATTAAGTGGGAGCTGGGTCAGCGAACAATAAACTCAGGTTGCCGATCAATAGCGCTGTACGATAATCATGAACTGGTGATGTGCGCGTAGGCGTTGTGGTTGTGAATGGACTCGAAATTCTCAGCACTTACCGAGAACCATGTGATATTATCGTCCTTATTCAGTTTCTCTGCTATATCACGCACAATATCTTCAACGAATTTGGGATTTGAAAAAGCCTTTTCCGTAACCGACTTCTCATCCACCCTCTTTAAAACCGAAAAAACATCGCAGGAGGCTGAATTTTCCACAAGCTCTATCATGTCTTCCATCCATATGAATTTTTTAAACCTGGTCGAAAGCCTTACTTCCCCCCGTTGATTATGGGCGCCTTTTTCGCTTATCTCCTTTGAACAGGGGCATACGGATGAAATCGGGACTATTACTTCCGATATAATATCAATTCTATCGTCCGGATGGCTTGATCCTATGATTCTGCAGGTATAATCCATAAGGCCCGGAGACTTGCTGACAGGAGCTTTTTTCTCGATAAAATATGGGAATGTGGCTTCTATATGCGCTGATTCGGCATTAAGATGCTTTTTCATCTGGTTTAATATGGCAGCTATGTTTTTCAATGAGACTTCAGGCCGGAAAAGGTGAAGAAGTTCGACAAAACGGCTCATATGAGTCCCCTTGTATTTATGGGGCAAATCAACATACATGTTGATAGTCGCAACAGTATTCTGAACGCTGTTGCGCCGGTCAAGAACCGTTATTGGATAACGAATATTTTTAATGCCGACCTTATTGATCGGTATGTTTCTGTAATCCCGCTGACTCTGGATATCTTTCATTTCTACTCTTTCATTCTCCTGACGGCCCTGAATACGTATTTCGTTGTTCGTGATTCATTGCTTCCGCCTCAGGTCTTTAGCCTTTCGCCTTACGTCTCACTTCAACAGGTACTCGGTTTTTACATGACTCAAAGATCTGAAGATGTTCCCTCTTGTATTTTTATTGCTCATGTAAAGCTGCTTTAAGAGAACCTTAATCTCATGCCTTTTAGAAACTTTTGCAGATGGGCAGGGGTTTGCAAAATCCGGAAATCCGTTTTCTGCTGCAAAACGCCTTATGATATCCTCACCAGCAAAGGCAAGCGGCCTTATAATATACAGCCTGTTATCAAAAAAGGGCTGGCAGGGAGACATGGTGCTTATTTGTCCGGCGCAGCACATGTTCAAGAACAGGGTCTCGATAATATCATCCTGGTTGTGACCCAGAGCAAGCTTTGTACATCCCAGCTCTTCGGCGATATTAAAAAGCCTCTTCCTGCGCAATCTTGAACATAAAAAACAGGGGTTTTCACGATTTAAAGAGCTGTGGCTTATAATCCCGAAATTTGTAGATTCAATCTTTAGCGTAAACCCCGCATCATTACAATAAGTTTGAAGCTCTTCAGCGAATCCGCCCTCAAATCCCGGATCGATATAAACAGGGAACAACTCATATTTAACAGGCACACGAACCTGGCGTTCCTTAAGAAGCGATAAAAGCGTTAAACTGTCTTTACCTCCCGACAACCCTACAACAATTCTGTCCCCGCCGGCTATCATTTCATACCGGTGCAAAGCTCTGCCAACAGCCCTGTTAAGCACCTTGTATGTATTGTTTCTTATCGGCAATGAATTATAACTTGTTGATCATCTTTACTTTTTCTTGTCTTCTTTTATCTTGTCTTCTTTTAGAATGATTTTACCTGCTGCTATCTCTCTTAATGCAACAACGATATCTTCATTCTTCGGGGCTCTGACAAGATATTCAGATCCCTCACGGATCTGCCGGACTCTTTTTGCAACCATGTTAACAAGCAAAAAACGATTCGGCACTTTCTTCATGCAGTCTTCAATTGTTATTCTTGCCACAATATTTCCTCCGTCATACCTTTATTGGCTTGATTTAAAATCATAATATTTCAACCAGCTCATAATACCTTTTTCCGCCAGGCGCTTCCAATACTATCTCTTCCCCTGATTTTTTTCCTAAAATGGCTCTCCCAAGAGGCGAAGAAACGGATATGCGTCCTTTTTCGATATCCGACTCATCAGGCCCAACTAGCTGATATTCTATACTTTCACCAGCGTCAATATTTTCAAGGATTACGGTGCATCCGAATACCGCCCGGTCTTTTGACAGTGAATCCGGATCAATTATATCTGCATTACCCAGTTTATACATGAGCTCGCCAATACGGCATTGCAGATATGCCTGGCGGTCTTTGGCCGCCGCAAATTCGGCATTTTCAGAAAGATCGCCGTGAGCCCTGGCCTCCTCAATTGATTTGATATTCGCAGGCCTTTCAACTTTCTTTAAATATTCAAGCTCATTTTTGAGAGCTTCATAACCTTCTCTTGTAATGGGAATTCTTTCCAACTCTACACTCCTGATATTGTTTCCATCCGGAAATGGCTATTTTGTTGTTCGAACTTCGCTGTCCGCTCAGCTCATTTAGTAAATAGTGACAGGTGACGAGTGACAAGTATCCCGTTACTATTTACTCGTTACTATTAACTATTCACAAATATTTTTCTGCCAGTATCTCTGCAATCTGAACAGCGTTTGTGGCGGCGCCTTTTCGGATATTATCGGCTACCACCCACATATTGATACCATTTTTAATTGATTCATCCTGGCGTATGCGGCCAACCAGGGTGAGATCCTGCCCGGCTGCGTCAATAGGAAGAGGATAAATCTTATTCTTTATATCATCGACCACCTTGACACCAGGAGCTTTTTTAAGCAATGCCCTGACCGCATCGGCTGAAATATATTTTTCCGTCTCGATATTTACAGACTCGGAATGGCTGAAAAAGACCGGGACCCTTACTGTTGTGGCTGTGACCCCTATACTGTTGTCTTCCATTATCTTTCTTGTCTCATGCACCATCTTCATCTCTTCCTTGGTATAGCCGTTATCAAGAAAAACGTCTATATGCGGGAGACAATTGAATGCTATTCTGTGAGGATAGACATTCTTCTTATAATCAAGAAAATTTATCATTGCCCTTGTCTGGTCATAAAGCTCATGAATAGCCTTTTTACCCGTGCCTGAAACCGCCTGATACGTCGAAACAACAATCCTCTTTATTTTGCACTTTTTATGGATAGGGTACAAAGCAACGACCATTTGTATTGTGGAACAGTTCGGGTTTGCAATAATCCCTTTCTTTTTATAATAGGCCACTGCATGGGGATTAACCTCCGGGACCACAAGCGGAACATCGGGATCCATGCGCCACGCACTGGAATTGTCGATAACCACACATCCGGCCTTTGCCGCTATCGGCGAAAACTCAAGACTCGTACCGCCGCCGGCTGAAAACAGAGCGATATCAACTCCTTTGAATGATTTTCTGGTCATCTCTTCCACGGGAACAGAATCGCCTCTGAACCGAAGCGTCCGACCAACCGAACGGCTTGAGGCTAAAAATTTAATGGATTTGACGGGAAAATTCCTCTCCTCCAGACATTCTATCATCTGGTTTCCAACAGCTCCTGTCGCCCCTGCTACTGCTACATTAAATTTTTTCTTAGACATGGCAATTCATCCTTTTTTCACAATTCACCATTCACTTTTCACTATTTACTTTTTACTATTCACTATTTACCATTTACTATATATTCCTTCACAAGATTTCCGACTTCCTGTGTAGTATAACCCATTTTACCGGCAGCAACATCCTTTAAATCATTACCAAGGACCTTCTTTACCGCATCTTCTATCATTGCTGCAGCTTTTTGTTCCCCTATTGTTTCAAGCATTATCTGGGCAGCCAGGATGGCGGCAATGGGGTTTATAACATGCTTTCCGGTATACTTTGGGGCAGATCCGCCTATAGGTTCAAACATTGAAACTCCCGAAGGGTTTATGTTTGCACCAGCAGCAATCCCCATGCCTCCCTGTATTATTGCAGCAAGGTCAGAAATTATATCACCGAACATATTGTCTGTAACTATGACATCAAACCATTCCGGATTTTTTACCATCCACATACAAATCGCATCAACATTTGCATAATCCGTTTTAATATCCGGATATTCTTTTGCGACATCATTAAAGGTGCGCTCCCAGAGATCAAAAGCGTAGGTTAACACATTCGTTTTGCCGCACAGGGTCAGTTTCTTTCTTTTGTTTCTTTTCCGGCAGTATTCAAAGGCATACCGTATGCACCTTTCGACACCTTTACGGGTATTAATCGACTCCTGGATCGCAACCTCATCAGGCGTACCTTTCTTATGGAAACCGCCGGCCCCGGTATACAGTCCTTCCGTATTCTCACGAACAACCACAAAATCTACATGTTCCGGCCCCTTATTCTTCAGCGGAGTCTCAACGCCTTCGTACAGTTTCACGGGTCTTAAATTAATATACTGATCAAAATGGAATCTTAATTTTAACAGAATTCCTTTCTCAAGAATTCCCGGCTTTACATCCGGATGGCCGATTGCACCAAGATATATGGCATCCGAACGGGACAACGATTCAAAAACAGTATCCTCAATAAGTTCGCCTGTATTTTTATAATGCTCACCGCCAAGGTTATAATTCTGATAAGCAAGGCTGAAATTACTCTTCATTGAAACGGCATCAAGCGCTTTAATTCCTTCGGCAATAACTTCAGGCCCGGTGCCGTCTCCCGGTATGACAGCTATCTTATATTTTTTTATCATTTTTGATACCTTCGTAAAAAGTCAGAAAACGACATTTTACTTGGCGGGAAATCCGCCTTAGGCGGACTCTCCCGCCGCCTGAAGTAAATTCAAGCGGTTCCACCTTCACCCCAGGCCGGGGCTTACTCGCCCTCGGCCTGAAGATGGACTTTTTACGAGTCCATCATTTTCAAGATAACCTAAAATGGTTTCGCCTGCTTTCACCCTGTTTCCGACCTCGACACATATTTTTGCATCGGCCGGAAGATAAACATCAAGGCGTGATCCGAAACAAATAATACCGAACCGATCACCCTTGGATACGACATCTCCTTCTTGCAATCTGCATATTATCCGTCTTGCAATAAGTCCGGCAATCTGTACCATGCAGATCTTTTTCCCCATATCCGTTTCTATAAAAACCGCATTGTGCTCATTTTCTTTTGAGGCTTTGTCAAGATTAGCAGAAAAAAATTTGCCGGGAGAATAGCTGATTTTTGAAACTCTTCCTTCGTGGGGAATCCTGTTAACATGAACGTTAAAAACAGACATGAAAATGCTTATTTTTATGGACTTCCCTTCAAAAAAAGAGCTTTCATCAACAGGTCCGGCAATAATCACCCTGCCATCGGCCGGAGAAACAACAGCTCCTTCCTCCACAGGCGCAACCCTGTCCGGGTCCCTGAAAAAATAACAGATAAAAGCCGTTACCACAAGCCCGGCAATTGCAACGGAAGAAACTCCTGTCAGCGCAAAAACCGCTGTAGCAATAACAGAAGCTATTATAAAATAATACCCTGGTTTTGCAATAGAAAAGGCGGATTGATCATCCGTATCCGGCCTTTTTAAATCTTTCATTATTATGATCTCTGTTTTTATGTTGTCGGGTAAATACAGGATCACCCGGCTTTTTTTGGAGATAGTCCTGAAAATATAAAGAGATTGCCTCGCCCTCCGCTAATGCATTATAGCTGAATTATTTGCAATAACGACAGGTTACAAGCGCAATCTCGGTCAATATATACAATCCACGAATTTTATACCGTGTTCTTATATCAAACATAACAACATTCTGTCAAATATAAGATAATTATTTTTTCCCCGAATTTAATAAGTCTGAAAAACCCCTTCTTTGTCATTCCAGCGAAAGTCCGCTGCGGCGGATTTTCATGGGTCTGAATTTTCCTCTAAGTGAGGCTGTTTTTCCCTGCTACGCTGATATTTATTAACCGCCCTGTTGTGCTCTTTGAGGTTTGCCGAAAAGTAATGTGTCCCGTCATTTTTTGAAACGAAAAAAATATAAGGAGTTTCAGCCGGGTAAAGAGACGCTTTGATCGAATCGTATCCGGGGCTTGCAATAGGGCCGGGCGGCAGACCTTCTATTTGATATGTATTATAAGGGGTTGTTGCTGAAAGTTGCTTGCGGGTAATATTGCCGTCAAAGCTTTTTATTCCGTATATTACTGTAGGATCAGTTTCAAGACGCATACCTTTTTTCAATCTGTTATGAAAGACCGACGAAATCAGTTCGCGTTCTTGTTTAACCCCGGTCTCTTTTTCAATTATGGATGCAAGAGTAATAATCTGATGTATTGAAAATCCGAGTTCTTTGGCCCTATCCTTCCATTCAGGTGTAAAAACAGCCCATAATCTTTCTACCGTGGCAGATATAATATCCTCAACAGATTCGTCTTTAGGGAAATAATAGGTATCAGGATACAGATAGCCTTCAAGAGATTCTGCCTCGATTCCTTGATTACTGACAAACGAAGGATCGGTTGATTTCTTGATGAAGTCTTTCTCTGTTCCTAAGCCGGCGCCTGACATAAGAGCGGCAATCTGGCGCAGGTTATAACCTTCAGGAATGGTAACCTTATGAAGGTATGTTTTTCCTCTGACCATGATATCAAGAATCACAGCAGGCGGCATTGAAGATGAAAGCGCGTATTCCCCGGCTTTTATTTTTGTGTCACATCTTTTTATCAGGGCCAGCAGCTTGAACTTTATTGGATCTTTTATAATGCCTGCTTCACTTAAATTCGCGATTATTACATTGAATCCCTCCCCCTTGTCCACAGCCAGAATTTTTACAGTCATATCAATATCTGCCGGCTTTTTTGCATAGTCAAATATATCAAACAGAAGAAACAATGCTGCAATGAAAACAAAAGATAATATCGACAGGGTTATTATAAGATATTTATTCAAAAATAAAATTCCTGGTTTCTGGTTTATCGTAAAATCCGGGAGTGAAAAGAACCTTGTTTTTATATAATATGCCAAGCCATGTTAAATTGTCAAAGATGTATTTTAAAAGCCAAAGAACAGTTTCTTATTATGATCCTTGATTATATCAACATTATGTTTTATAGTTTGACGGCTTTGCAAAAAGTCATTCTGCTGTGTTGCACTTCATCCCCGCCCTGTTGAATTCTCGCTGCGCGAGACGGCAGGGCCGATTCAACAGGGTGAATCATTGCAGCGTACCAGTAAGTACGTTTCATTCCTCAAGATTCGTGCGCCTTGCATAATGAACTTTTTACTTTGCTGTGTAAATTTCGACTTTTTAATAGAGCATCATAGTTTGTTTCAGAACAATTATCTGATTTATTCCAACATCCGGGAATAACTACTTGAAATCAAAAGAAACTGAATCTTCGGAATATAAGGGTTTTGAACAGGGACCGATACGCCCTCCAAGCGAAGCCAATAGCCTTTTAATACGCGTTACAAGAAACTGCCCATGGAACCGTTGCGCCTTCTGTCCTGTATACAAAAGATCAAAATTTTCTCTCCGCCCTGTCGAACATGTCATTAAAGACATTGATTCAGTTCACAGGCATGTTGCAGCATTGCTCCGGCTTGCCGACGAAGCGGAAAAAAGAGGCCGGATAGAGATTGATACTGCCGAACTAAGAATAAAACCTGAAGAAAGGCAGGCTTTTAATGCGGCATACCACTGGCTGGCTTGCGGAATGAAATCAATCTTTATTCAGGATGCAAACAGTCTGATAATCAAACCATCCGATCTTATTGAAATACTTCAACATCTTAAAAACTGCTTCCCCTGGGTTAAACGGGTTACCTCATACGCAAGATCCCATACAGTCGCGAGGATAAGCGACAGCGAACTATCTGCGATAAGGGCTGCCGGTTTAAACAGGATACATATTGGCCTTGAATCAGGCTCCGACAAAGTCCTTGAAATGGTGAAAAAAGGGGTGTCAAAAGAGACTCAGATAAAAGCGGGGCGGAAAGCAAAAAAAGCAGGATTTGAGCTGTCGGTATATGTCATGCCTGGTCTTGGCGGGATTAAATTATCAACTGATCACGCTCTTGAAACAGCGGATGCATTAAATCAGATAAATCCGGACTTTATCCGCCTGCGTACGCTTGCGATTCCTGAAAATATACCTCTATATGCTGAGTATAAAGCAGGCCGTTTTGAAAAATGCAGCGATGTAATTATGGCAAAAGAAATCTTGCTGTTTATAGAGAATCTTAACGGAATAAACAGCATCATTAAAAGCGACCATATTTTAAACCTTTTTGAAGACGTAGAAGGAACTCTTCCCCGGGACAAAGAAAAAATTATTAATGTTCTGAGGACATTCCTTGACATGCCGCCAAAAAGTCAAATAACGTATCAGATCGGAAGGCGGCTTGGAATTTTTTCACGTTTATCTGATATGCAGAATAACCAAATGCTTGAAAATGCCGAAAAGGCATGCATAAGTCTTGGTATAACTCCGGAGAATGTTGATAAAGTTGTTGATGAACTTATGCAGAGATTTGTATAAAGAAGAAAAGGATTCGAGGGGTCAAGGGGTCAAGGAGTCGAGTGGGAAGGCATGAGGCTAAAGATAAGAAGCGTTAGTCGATATTAGATATTCGATGTCCGAAATTCGAATCCTAAACTATAAACCAGGAACCAGGAACCAACGTATGGGTAAGAAGCCTAAACTGAAAGAACATCGGATAAACAGGAACTGGTGCAAGGGATGTGGTATTTGTGTGCATTTCTGCCCGAAAAATGTGCTTGAACTCGACTCGGAGGAAAAAGCAATTGCGGCAAGACCGCAGGATTGCATAGCATGCAAGCTTTGCGAACTAAGATGTCCTGATCTTGCCATAGAAATAATCACTGAATAGGGCTATTATATGAATGAAAAGAATGTAAAATTTGTTCAGGGAAACGAAACCTGCGTGGAAGCGGCATTATATGCCGGACTCAATTTTTTTGCCGGCTATCCGATAACGCCTTCCACAGAAATAGCCGAACATCTTTCGGTAAGGCTCCCTCAGACAGGCGGCCGGTTTCTCCAGATGGAAGATGAAATTGCATCAATTTGTGCAATCATTGGAGCATCTTTGACCGGCAATAAAGTCATGACAGCCACGAGCGGCCCCGGTTTTTCACTTATGCAGGAGGCCCTCGGCTATGCGGTTATGGCTGAAATTCCCTGCGTGATCGTAAATGTCCAGCGCGGGGGGCCTTCAACAGGCAACCCTACCCATGTGAGCCAGGGTGATGTAAACCAGGCCAGATGGGGAACTCATGGAGATCATGCCATAATCGTTCTTACCGCATCGAATCACCAGGATGTATTCTCCGTGACAGTTGATGCGTTCAACATGGCCGAAACTTACAGGACTCCTGTTATCCTTCTTTTCGACGAAATCATAGGGCACATGCGGGAACGCTTGGTAATCCCTGAGAAAGGAGAGCTTCCTATTGTTGAGCGGCTCAGGACTTCCGTAAAAAGAGGGGTTGATTATCATCCCTACCTCCCGCGGGAAGACGGCCGCCTCCCGATGTCGGACTTCGGCGGAATCCACAGGTATAATGTAACAGGTCTTTTTCATGACATGTGGGGATTCCCATCAAGCGACCCGGCTATTGTTCACGGTCTTCTCCGCCATCTTGTCGATAAAATCATGAACAATGAAAACACCATTGCAAGGTACAGGGAATATTTTCTTGAGGATGCAAGGACTGTTTTTGTTTCATACGGCTCTTCGGCACGCTCTGCCCTTCATGTGGTTAAAAACAGGAGAGCAAGGGGAGAGAGCCTCGGGCTTCTTGAACTCCAGACACTGTGGCCCTTTCCTGCCCAGATTGTGCGGGAAAAATGCGCCAATGCAAAATGCGTAATAGTAGTTGAAATGAATATGGGACAGGTGCTTCAACAGGTTAAAATGGCCGTTGACGAACCTGAAAATGTATTTCTTGCAAACCGTATCGACGGGGCGCTCATAACTCCGACCGATATAAGAAACATAATGCGGCTGATCCAGGGTATGGGAGTATAGAACATGGCAATAAAAGATTACATAAGAGAGAGATTCTTTCCCCACATGTGGTGTCCGGGATGCGGTCACGGCATTGTTTTAAACGGCCTTATAAGAGCCGTTGAACAGCTTGGAATAGATAAGAGTGATATTGTGATGGTTTCAGGCATAGGATGCTCATCAAGGATTTCCGGCTATGTTGATTTTCACACCCTCCATACGGTTCATGGCCGGGCACTTGCCTTTGCAACAGGGATAAAAATGAGCAGGCCTGAACTTAATGTCATTGTTCCGATGGGTGACGGGGACGCCCTTGCGATAGGCGGAAATCATTTCATACATGCTGCGCGCCGTAACATAGACATGACCGCAATAATCATGAATAACCGGATATACGGGATGACAGGGGGGCAGTTCTCACCTCTTTCAGGTTACGGAACACTTGCAACAACAGCTCCTTACACAAATATCGACCATTCATTTGATATTGTTAACCTTGCAATAGCCGCAGGCGCGACCTTCGTGGCACGCACGACAACATATCACGCCCAGCAGCTTCCTGATATTATTAAAGAGGCTGTTACTCACAAGGGTTTTTCGGTGGTTGAAATTCTCTCCCAGTGTCCGACTTACTTTGGGAGAAAAAACAAGGAAGGCAGCGCTGCTGAAATGATGGAGCATATGAAGGATAATACAACTCCGATCGGTTCAAAGGCAAAGCAGGAGAATCAGAGTCTCATTGAGAGAGGTATTTTCATAAAAAAAGATATGCCTGAGTATTGCAGCGAATACGGCAAAATCATCGAAAGGGCGATGAAGGGGAAGTAATCATGGAAAGAATCAGAATTGTATTTTCGGGTTCCGGCGGTCAGGGAGTGATTACCGCCTCTATAATAATTGCCGAAGCAGCCGTGCTTTATGAAAACCTTGTTGCAGTTCAGTCCCAGTCTTACGGAGCTGAAGCGAGAGGCGGAGCAACAAAGTCCGATGTGCTAATATCAGATTCCGAAATAAATTTCCCCAAGGTAACGCATCCCAATATTCTTGTCTGCCTGACCCAGGAAGCATATCATAAATTCTCACCCATTATCCGCCCCGGTGGTCTCCTTATTACCGATACCCGCTTTGTAAAAACTCATAAAAAAGTCGATGCGCGCCAGAGAGAACTTCCAATGTATCAGACAGTCATTGATCAGATAGGAAAACCGGTTGTTTTCAATATATGCATGCTCGGAGCCGTAATCGGGATAACGGAAATAGTAAGGCCCGAATCCATAATGAAGGCGCTTGAGAAAAGAGTCCCGGCCGGCATGATAGAAATAAACAGGAAAGCTCTTGAGCTTGGGATAAAACTTGGCGAGCCGTTTAAGGCATAAGGAACTGGTTCCTGGTTTCTGTTTTGTAGTTTCTGGCTAAATCATAGATCAGAAACCAGAGATCAGAAACCAGAGAACAGAAACCAGAGACCATAAACCATAAACCAGAGACCAGAGACCATAAACCATAAACCATAAACCTGAAACCGAGCCTGCCGGGATATACGTCCATATCCCTTTTTGTGTCAAAAAATGCCCCTACTGCGATTTTTATTCCATCACTGATCCGTCGCTCAAAAATGCATTTGTAAAAGCCTTAACCGCTGAGATATCCATGTACAGTGAAGCGCCGTTTCTGTTTGACACCATCTATGTTGGTGGCGGCACCCCTTCCGTTCTTAAAGCAGATTATATCGGCAGAATCGTCGAAGCAGCTTCCACATCTTTCAACATGGTATCAGATCCGGAGATAACAATAGAGATCAATCCCGGAACCGTCAGTCCGGGTTCATTAAAGTCTTTCAGGCAGTCGGGCATAAACAGGATAAATATCGGAGTTCAATCTTTTCAGGATGGCAATCTGAAATTCCTGGGCCGGATTCATTCGGCGAAAGAAGCCAAATCAGCAGTCAAATGGGCCCGAAGCGCCGGGTTTGAGAACCTTGGCATGGATTTGATTTATGGCATTCCGGGACAGACAAAAAAATCCTGGCTTTGCGATCTGGAAACAGCCGTGCAACATAAACCTGAACATTTATCATGCTATATGCTCACTTTCGAATCAGGAACCCCCCTGGATAAAGATTTGAAAAACGGCAGAATTTCTCTGATAGATGAATCACTTGCAGGCTCTTTGTTTGAATTAACCATTGAATATTTAGAAAGCTGCGGCTTTATTCATTACGAGATTTCGAACTTTGCCGGTTCGGAGAAGAAAATATCACGGCATAATACAAAATACTGGACTTTTGCTCCTTATATCGGGCTCGGGCCGTCAGCACATTCATTTTATGGAACAAAGCGAAGCTGGAACCGCCGCAGCGTCAAAGACTATATAAATGATATCGATTCAGGTATAATACCGGCAGAAGGAGAGGAAGACTTATCGAGGGAACAGCAGATTATTGAAGCCATCTTTCTGGGCTTGAGGCAAAAGCGCGGGATAGATATCGGTTTTTTTAACGAAAAATTCAATGTAAGATTTGAGGATATTTTCAGGGAGACCATTTCGGATTTAAGAAAAAAGGAGCTTATAGTTATCTGCGATGACAAGTGCGCTCTCACAAAAAAAGGCATGGTTCTTCTTGACAGCATTTGCGCAGAGTTTGTATGTATGGAAATTGGATAGGGAAAAGGCATGAGGCGTAAGGATAGGGAAAAACAAGTGATCAGTTATCAGTAATCTGTTGCCGGGAACCAGAAACCAGTAACCAGAGACCATTTTATCAATGAACCGATTTTATGTTTTTATAATAAGGATTGTACTTGGCGCGGCATTCGCCGTTTTATTGTCCCGGTTTTTTTATCCGGACTGGAAAATCATATATGTTGCCGGACTGGGTGCTTTTTTAGTAACAGTGGCGTATGTTCTTGAATACTGGAGAAAGCGAAAGCCATAAGGCAAGAGGCATGAGGCGGGAAGAGCAAGAGGCAAGGAATTGGTTTGTGGTTTCTGGTTTATAGTTTCTGGTTAAACCAGAGACCAGCAATTAGAGACCAGAGACTATAAAGGAGATATTATATCTGTGAAACAGATTGTTCTTGGAACTGCCGGGCACATTGATCACGGGAAAACGACTCTCGTCAAGGCCCTCACAGGCATAAATACAGACAGGCTCAAGGAAGAGCAGCTCCGGGGAATAACGATAGAACTCGGGTTCGCGTGGCTGGATCTTCCGGGCGGCCTGAGAATCGGAATCGTGGATGTTCCGGGACATGAAAAGTTTGTGAAAAACATGGTTGCCGGAGCCACAGGCATTGACGTTGTCGCGATGGTGATAGCCGCGGATGAAGGCGTGATGCCCCAGACAAGGGAGCATATGGAGATATGCCAGCTTCTCGGGGTAAAATACGGTTTTGTTGTCCTTACCAAGACGGATCTTGTAGATGATGAATGGCTGGAGCTTGTAACAGATGACATCAGGAAGTTTGTAAAAGACACTTTTCTCGACGGCGCCCCTCTTCTTCCCGTATCCGCCGTAACCGGAAAGGGAATCCCCGAATTCATAAAGACGCTGGACGAACTGAGTCCGAAAATTCCGGGGCGATCCTCCTCCGGCCTGTTCCGCCTTCCCGTGGACAGGGTTTTTACCATGAAGGGATTCGGCACTGTTATAACCGGCACCCTTATATCGGGCAGGGTAGAGGTCGGGGAAACAATCATGATATATCCTTCAGGCGTAACTTCCAAAGTTCGCGGAATCCAGGTCCATAACGAAAGCGTGAACGAGGCTGTCGCAGGCATGCGTACAGCTATCAATTTTCAGGGGCTTGACAAGACATCCGTAGACCGGGGAGAAGTCGTTTCCACACCCGGCGCACTTATCCCCGGGTACATGCTTGACGTTTCCCTGCACCTTCTTAAAAGCAACAGGAAGCCCGTCAAAAACCGCACCCGTGTGAGATTTCATGCCGGCACAAGTGAAATATTGGGGAATCTGGTTCTGCTTGACAGGGAGGAGCTTCTTCCCGGTGAAGAGACTGTAGCCCAGATCAGGCTCGACTCTCCGACAGCGGTTGTAAAAGACGACAGGTTTGTTCTCAGGAGCTTTTCTCCCGTAAGAACAATTGCAGGCGGACAAATTCTTAACCCGGTCCCCCGGAAACATAAGAGATTCAAGCCGGAAGTTACGGAAGGCTTGAAAAGCCTTTCAACCCTTTTACCGGAAGAATTGATTGCCTATTATGTTGCCGAATCCGGATATATGGGCGTCTCCTTTTCGGATTTAAAGGTCATGACAAACATTACCGAAAAACATCTTGACCTAAACCTGCAGAATCTTTTGTCGAAAAAGAAGATTGTCCTGATTGATAAAGAAAGCAGAATTTATCTTCATCAGGCCGGTATCGAGAATCTCAAGAAAGAAATGCACGATTTTATAGATGCTTATCACCGGGCAAACTCCCTTAAAGCAGGAATGCCCAAGGAAGAATTGAAATCGAAGCTGCCGGATTTTTTAAACCCCAAGCTTTTTATCCTCATTATCAACCAGATGATAAAAGATAAAAAGATTGCCCTTGACGAGGATATGGTTCGTCTTGAAGGTCATAAGGTTTCACTCGGGGAAGACCAGAGCAGCATAAAAATTAAAATAATAAAGGCCTATAAGGAGAGCGGGCTCACACCCCCATATCTGAAGGAACTGGTTCAGGAGCATAAAATGGATCCTGCAAGGGCGAAAGAGGTGCTCACACATCTTGTAGATGAGGGGGTCGTCTTAAAGGTCAAGGAAGACCTCTATTTTCATTCGGATAATATCAATGACATTAAAAACAGGATGATCGAATTTCTGCGGAAAAACGGCGAAATGTCGGCGCCGCAGTTCAAGGAAATGGCCGGGGCATCACGGAAGTTTCTGATACCCCTTCTCGAATATTTTGATTCGAAGAACGTGACAATCCGTATCGGAGATATAAGGAAGCTGCGGAAAGGATAAAAAATCAGGGTTCAAGTGAAAAAGCCTACCACGACTCTCACCACTTACGCCTGACGCCTTACGCCTCACGTTCTTTCCCTTTGTGCCCTTTGTGCCTCTGCTCCTCGACCCCTCGAACCCTCGAATCCTGTTTTTACCATTCACTATTCACTGTTCACTATTCACTGTTTTTTAAAATATCTCTTGAAATAGATTATGTTGTTTGTTAAAAGGCATCAGACTTTTGAAGAACGCCTGATTTTGACCAGGCACAAATAAGTCGGGTTTTCGGTTCATACTTACTTGTTTTAATTAATAATAATAACCGGGAACTATAAACAAGAGACCAGAAACCAAATATGGTGGGTGTAGCTCAGTTGGCAGAGCACCGGGTTGTGGCCCCGGTTGTCGAGGGTTCAATCCCCTTCACTCACCCCATTTTTATTAAGGGTTTTGATTAACTCTCCTTGAGACCTTTGAAGAACGCCCAATTTTGCCCAAGTTCAAGGAAGGCGAAAATTTTAACCGGAGGAATACATTGAAGTA
Organism: Desulfobacterales bacterium; assembly: GCA_020052975.1. The sequence goes on from JAGVOC010000379.1 coordinate 18,038, forward strand.
TTTTGAGGATTGAAATTTGAGCCTGACACAGTAATCGGGCAAAAGGGGGCGTTATACAAAGGTCTCATTTTGCGCCCGTAGCTCAGCTGGATAGAGCGCCGGACTTCGAATCCGTAGGCCGCAGGTTCGAATCCTGCCGGGCGTACCAATAATATAAACATCCTGTTTTCTCCTCTTCTTTTTCTGTAATTTTAATTTGCCGGTTTTCTGCAACTATGTTATTATCTTAACATTCCTTAAAAAAGGAGATGATAAATGCAAAGTTTGATAGAAAATGTAAAACCTGAATATATAGTCAACAAAAAAGGAAACAAAAAAGCTGTTATCCTCAGTATCCGGGAATACGAATCCATTATCGAATGGATCGAAGACTTGGAGGATGCAAATGATCTGCTCAGAGCCGAAAGAGAAGCGGACTCTTTCGTTCCATACGATAAATTCCGATCCGACTGGATCAACAGGTGAATTATCAGATCATCATAGAGAAGAAGGCTATTAAAGAAGCTGAGAAAATTCCCGTGTCTTACCGGGCTGCTATAGATAAAGCTATTCTTTCGCTTGCATCCAATCCAAGGCCTGTCGGTTCCAAAAAACTTACGGAAAAAGAAGGATATCGCCTTAGATCAGGCAATTATCGAATTCTTTATACCATAGACGATGATACTAAGATCGTTGTAATCTACAGAATAAAGATCAAAGGGAAGTCCATATACAAATAACATCCTTCAGCCGATAGCCGCACCTCACCGACCTGCAGTGTCAATGATGTTGCAAATTTTCCTTGTAAATTTGCAATCATGTATTTGTTCGGAGGAATATAGAGGCTGAATCACATCTTGCAATATCGATGTTCTCCATGTTGCCTTCCGCACATATGAACTCCCTCGGCACCACGAAGCATTGCATCCTTTCTCAGCATATTTCCAGTCTACAATCTTCTAATGCCCCCGTCAATTTATATATTGATGAACGTCCCCTATATTTCCCCCGACTGAAAATCCTCACATGTATGCTCAAGGAGATATAAAATGACCCACACGATTACACGAAGACCCTAAATTAATATATACTTCCTCAAAAAAACAGCCAGCATAGAAATCTCCCGATCTCCATGCTGACCATCTTCCCTCTTACATCTCCCCAGCTGCTTTCTGTTTTATAGTCTTGGTTTAAATGCACGATATCATCTTTATTAATCATCTGACCGTTTGACATTGTCCAGTCCATTTCCGAATAATGCACTATTTTTTCAATATCATGCTCCTTCATTCGCCCGTTCCAGATGCGGAAGGTATATTTTAACACATTCCATATGCAGATAATCGGATTTCTGGTTATGGACATAAGGTCAACCTTTGCACCACTGTCTGTCGAGTATTTATCAATCGTGCCTTCCTGAATATATTTTCTCATGTGTCTGGAGAACTTATCCCAATTTTCAATGCGCAATTACTCAGGTTACGGTGAAATTATTCACCGGCGGGCTAAAAACATCAATCTATTGTTAAAGCCTCAGTAAGTAGAACAACTGTGAGAAAAGAAGTGGCAACGGTTTTAACAGAATACATTCCGGCAAGTGAAATTAACCAACGTTGTTTCTAACACTTTCCCCAGCCTTTCTCTTATGGCTTTTTATATTCTGAAAAAATCGTGAAGCACGGGATATCTGGAACAATGCCCGATCTGTTTCTTTAACTCTGCATCGGTTTTCCACAGCTTTTTCTTTATCAGAAAGAATTTTCACTGATTATAAAGGCTTTTAAAGTTGTTTTAATTGGTTTTGTTTTTCAGAAAAATTGGATTTATGGATATTCTGTTTTTATGAGATGGGATGGAGAGACATTGTTCTAATATTTTACAAAATGAACATGTTACTACTATGCTATTACAATCTGACTGGAATGGGAGAATGTTCGTAATTACATTTCTGCGGGTAGCTGTAGCGCGCGCTTTTCCTAATGTTATTCCTGAATGCTTTTTAACGACACACTTGGAAGGCCGTTTAGCGGTCTGACCATTATGGGACTTCGTAAGCAAAACACTCTGGGAAATATCCAGGACACCGGCAAAAGGCCAGTTGCATGAATTTTTCAGGACAACACAAGTCCTAAATCTATTTAATGAGAATATATCGGTGATTACTACTTAAAAAGCAGGACCATTTCTGACCCTGCCTTTTGATATGTTTACACTACATGTTTTATTTATTCAGTTTTCTCCTAATCCCTGCCAGCCCAATCAGACCAAACCCAAGAAGCAGCATTGTTGCTGGCTCTGGTACTGGATTGCTAGTTGTTGTAGTAAAAACCCAATTATAGTTTGATGTAGATGCTGAATATGCCCAGTTGTTCCATGTCATATACGCATCCTGTGTAGATTGATCCCATTGATAGGCGTTTGGAGTCCAAATGTTATTCATATAATCAAAATCACCTATATCATTTAACGCCGCAAAATTAGCACCGCCCGCCCAGTTGGTATACCAATCTGTTAACTCAGTGAGTACTAACCAACCATTATTGTCAGTATCTACCCCTGTAAATGAGCCTGATAAACTTTCATAACCGAGATTAGTTGCCTGATAGTCAACATTGACATTAGTTGCACTTGCCACCCCAGCCATGCAAACTATAAACAAGCCAACGAACAAACCTACCAATAGATTCCTTTTCATTATCATTCCTCCTTTTTTAGTTTTTAAATTAATTTTAGATCTATTTCAGATTGCTGCTTTAGATCTCTGTTTAATTCGTTACCTCTAAAGTACCGCAATGATCATGCCAACAATAAACCGTTTCGCCTTGATATTTATAACATATTGATTAATTGATGTAATTATCAAATCATATGTATGAGTGTAAATTTATAAAACTACAAATAAATATAAAATTGTAAATAAACCCGGCGGTTTTTTTATCAGAAAATAGCGGCAAATCGGGAGTTGTTGGAGTAATAACTATTAATAACAATTAGTTAGCAATATAAAATAGCAAATTAGAAATTGTAAAGAAATCCGACGCTTTACTAAATGTAAAATAATCTAACAAATAAGTATTACCATTTGCAATATCATATATATTTAGTATGTTATGGATTGTGTAGTACAGAAAGATACACGTACAGCAGAAAAAATACAATGCCAGCCTTCGTATAGTAAATAATATATTGTATTCATTATGTTATAACCAGTATCCCGTTCCTCCCTTCTCTGTGACCCCGTAAAACATTTTTTTCTTTTGTAGCACTTCATCGCTCTTCAATTAAAAAAGCCTCCCCCATAAGGAATCTTCAGGGACGTCCATAAGCAAGTAAATAACTTATTCAGACAATCGGTAATTATGCTTTCTGGCGATCTTTTCACCCCGACTTACGGCGTATCCTACTCCCGGTTGACTCATTCTCAAA
>JAGVOC010000400.1 GCA_020052975.1 Desulfobacterales bacterium
AAACTATTAAACTTGATTAATGTTTGGTGATATATTATTCGGGGTTCATGCCAAGAAAATCACGAATAGATGCTCCGGGAGCGATACATCATATAATTGTCAGGGGAATTGATAGGCAGCAAATATTTGAAAATGATGGGTACCGGGACCATTTTCTAAACCGACTCGGTGTTATCCTGACAGAGACGAAAACAGCTTGCTATGCATGGGATGTACTTGCGGGACATCCTTGACTTCTAAAGTTTCGCTCCCGCTTTAACAGACCTGATCTTTACCCATAACCCAATCTCATTCAGTTATTCCATGTTGCAATATTGCACATAATATGTATAATTAATCATGCTATTTGAATGGGATCCGGAAAAAAGTATTGCCAATAAAGAAAAACACGGTATTGATTTCGATACCGCAAAAATACTTTGGTCGGATGACAACCGGGTTGAAATTCATGTGTCATATCCTATGGAAGACCGTTGGATCATAATTGGAAAGACAGACAACAAACTATGGACTGCCGTCTTTACGTTACGCGGCAATGTGATCCGAATCATATCAGTAAGAAGGTCCAGGAAGAAGGAGGTGGATTTTTATGAAGAAAAAGGCATTCGCAAAGAATAACGAAGAGTTTGACCGCCGCTTTGATGACGGAGAAGACATCCACCAGCTCACCGATATGTCAAAGGTTAAAATAACCCGGCCCGGAAGAAAAATTCGACTTACCCTGGACGTTTCGGAGGCACTGGTCAAGGATCTTGATGACATCCGGAACAGAATCGGCGTTGACCGCAGCGCCCTTATAAAGATCTGGCTTCATGAAAGGGTAAAGCAGGAAATAGCTATATCCTGAGAAATGATGTTATTTCATATCGAGGTGGGACAATCAGGATCCGATTTTCTGAAAACGCTTTCCGGATGATCGTGTAATCATCCATTCACCCTAACCGATAACTCACTCTCGCAACTATATCGAATGCCCTGTCGAGATCAAAACTTTCAAAATCGACGGGTCGGAGCACCGGTTTCAGTTCCGTGTTGGTCTGGGGGGTGAGTTGGGGACGTTCATCAAAGTATAAGTTCAGCAGGTGAAACGGAGGAAAGATTGGCACATTCTTTTATAAAGGAAGTAACTTATAACCAGGTAATCGGCATGCGCCGGCATAGCAGCCGTAAAAATGGGACGGTACTGTAAAGGACAATGCTGCAGGGCTGGATAGAAAAGTCTTTGTCATTTGTAATCAGGATCCGATTTTCTGAAAACGCTTTCCGGACGATCGTGTAATCGTCCATTCACCCTAACCGATAACCCACTCTCGCAACTATATCGAATGCCCTGTCGAGATCAAAACTTTCAAAATCGACGGGGCGGAGGCAATTTCACCGGAGGAGATGAATTCCTTTTTCCTGAGTTGGGCATAGGCTATAAGTTGCATTTCAAATTTGCCCAGCCTGGTTTTTTCCTGTTTCACTGTATTATCGGTTCCTTCCTTGGCAGAGGAGTTAAATGGAAAATAGTAAAACAACGGGCTTTTATCAATTGATAAATTAAGCAGTGGAAACGGGGGGGAAATTCACCTCGCCAGGCGGGAATTATAATTGTCGCTGATCAGTCATTCATTCTGCATTCAGATTCTTTAAAATTCTCTTTGCCAATGGTTCTTTGATCTCGGTGTGCCGGGGGACCGCTTCCGTCGCTCCGTTTTTCGGATTGATCCAAAGTGAATGAGAGCTGCCTTCTCGCTTCAGGTAGCAACCCGCAATTCTCAACCTGCGCTCCAGTTCCCGACGTTTCATCCAACCAGCACCTTTTCCTGGATAGCATCCTCGGGCAGCCCGCGGAGGATGTCCGCCTTGCGATCCTCCATAATCAATTCAATGGCCTGCCGTAAACTATCCTTGGTTTCCTCTATCGTATCGCCCTGTCCGTTGGCACCAGGCACCTCCGGACAAATAGCCCAATAGCCGCCCTCGGGTGCGGCTTCAATTATTGCTGTGAATTCTGCCTTCATTTCATCTCCTGTCTTATGTTGACCAATGTTCTACCGGCACGTCCGACTTTACGGTGCAGATATCAGTTTTCTATCACTCTGAATATGCATTATCCTTTCTCAGGCATTAACAACGTGCGTATTGTGTCGCCCAACATTACCCGTTATAGTATTTACATATCAGACAGATTGCGAAAGATCATTTGGTCAATATATAAATGATTCCGGAATATATTTCAAGCACAGTTCCTTCTGGTACCACTTCATTCGAGAATGGATAAGAATTTGGCTACAGAAAGAACAGAGAATTTAATATATTATGGTATACACTTGATATCACACATATGAATGTGTAAAGTTCAAAATAAATAGTTTCGAAGATGGTAACATGCCGATAAATTTAGCTATAAACGATGATCTTCTGGAACAGGCGAAGGTTGTCGGGAGACATAAAACAAAAAAAGCTGCCGTAACGGAGGCTCTCGAAGAATATATTCAACGAAGAAAACAGACCGAAGTGATTAAGGTGTTCGGATTGATCGATTACGATGAGTCGTATGACTATAAGAAGCAGCGGATAAAATAATGAACGTATTGGTGGATACATCCGTCTGGTTGCTGGGGCTGCGCAGAGAGGTACCGAAGCCATAAAAACGGCAAAAACAGTCAATTTTAACACCTTGATTTTGTGTCTGGTTTTCCGTAACCAACCGATATTGCAGTAAAACAGATTTCTATTCATTCTAAGGATTTCTATCTATTCTCTTTCTTTTCGCTCCTTTCTATCACATTTTTTTCACAGTGCACACACAGGATTTTCAGACATTCCGGCAAACAAAACAGCGCCAGGACAGGGGACAACGAATTTTTTCTTGAATTTTGCGCCAATTATATTGAAAAATTCCAGGCAGGCAGAGCATACCTGCTTAGTCATGCCAATGGAGTAAGGTATGGGACCTTCTTCAGAGTCGTTTCATCGTCAACCGTCGATAGCCGCCTCTTTGGCCTTTTTCTCATCTTCCCCGGAGAGTTGTGCCTCTTCTTTTTTCTTCTTTTTGGCGGCTGCATCCTCATCTGCTCTTTCTAAAACATCATATCCCAGTAGCGATTCTGCAATGTAAGCAGACATGTCTTTCATCACGATGTCAGATCCCAATGAGGAGATGCCGACCTGCAACCCCTGATAGCAGAAGGGGCAGCATGAAACCAGCTCTTTAGCACCTGTCTCTTCAGCTTCTTTCACCCGCCTCTGGGCCATCTTGTTCTGGATGTCCGGATACCCTGATTTTAATCCGCCGCCTGCTCCGCAACAGCGTGAATATTTTCTATTTCTTGGCATTTCAATCAGTTTGAGCCCTGGAATGGAATTCATTATAAGTCGCGGCGCATCAAACCCGCCGGTTGCCCTGCCTAGATGGCAGGGATCATGATAGGTGCAGGTTCTGTTGACCGGGTGGGGGAATGTTAGTTTGCCTTGCTTTAACAGCCGCGCCAAATATTCCACGGTATGCAGGACTTCAAAATTCAATTTTCCAACTTTCGGGTAGTCCTGCATGATGGTTTTAAAACAGCCGGAACATGAACTGATCAGCGTTTCAATACCCAGGCTGTTGAACTGGTCAATATTCTCCTGAAAAAGCCGTTTATGCTCCGGGTCTCCCATTCTGAGCAGCACGCTTCCGCAGCATTTTTCGTCTTTACCAAGAACTCCGTAATCGATATTCAGCGCTTCAAGAATATTTATGGTATTAACAGCAACCTGCTTGACATTGGCATCATAGGATGCCGTGCATCCGAAAAAAAGCAGCACCTTGCCCTTTGATTTGATAATTTCCCTGGGTTCCTCGGCGATGAGATTGTCCTTTTTAGCCCGCCGCGACCATTTGGTTCTGCCTGTACGGGGTTGCTGCCACGGGTTGTCATAGGTCATGACGCTTTTTCGTAAGACCTTTTGGGGCTCCAAAGGACCGTATTCCGCGCTGACAATCAGTCTTCGCAAATCTTCCCAGAGACCCACCGTATCGATATGAGCCGGGCAGACCACTTCACACTGGCCGCAGGTGGAGCATTCATACAAATTGGCGACAAACGCTTTAATCTGTTCCTCTGTCACCTCCTGATAGCCGAACAGACTGCGGATCACTTTCTTAAACGATTCCCCGATCTTCTCGCTTTTCATGATTTTGGCGAGAAATCCATTCTGAGCTCTGGCAATTTTCAGAAAATCGATGACCTTGCGCCGTGGAACGATATCCTCTCTGGAGTCCTGATCATATACGGGACACAAGGAGAGACATTCACCGCATCGCGTGCAGGCGTCAAGCTCGATCAACCGTTTTATATTAAGAGTATGGATGGGTATCTGTCTGACTTCTTCCCTGCTGTCTGTTTTTCCCGGTGAGACGTCAGATATTTTTTCTTCCACTGTGGTCATTTTCAGTGCCTTTTTAAAAATAAACCCTTGTTATATTCGTTTCTCATTTCTGACGCCGGACACCTCTTCCAGAACATAAGTAAGGGGTGTATTGAAGATGTGTCGCATTTTACCGAATGGCAGATAGGCCACGAACAGCGCGCCGACGATTCCATGCGCATACCACATGTATGGATAAATAGATTTCCAGCTCAATCCGAAGATGGATAATATCTTTGACAGGGGATATCCGATAAAGGAGTAGCCCGCCATTTCAGCAGGGATTCCGGTAACCAGTATTCGTGCGCCTTCAAGAAAAAAGCCGAGAAGAATCAG
>JAGVOC010000111.1 GCA_020052975.1 Desulfobacterales bacterium
AAGAACAATCTCATCTTCAAGCTGAGAAGATGAACATCTTTTTAGCTCTTTTATTGCAGCATCATGACACATTGCATTTCTGTACGGCCTCGAGGATGTCATAGCGTCATAAGTATCGGCAACGGCAGCGATTCGCGCGATAAGAGGGATATTATCGCCTGCAAGACCATCTGGATAACCACTGCCATCGAATCTCTCATGATGATGTCGGATAATATCCATCTCGTTAGGAAAAAACCTTAAGGGTTCTAATATATTATACCCTATAACGGGATGCAGCCTGATTTCTGTCGTTTCTTCGGGTGTAAGCATTCCTGTCTTCACGAGAACGGTGTCCCTGACACCTATCTTTCCTATGTCGTGGAGATAGCCGCCAAACCTTATAGCATCCTTATCTTCAGCGCCGAGATTCATTACATCTGCAATCTGAAGGGAATATAAACTAACCCTTTCTGAATGATGCTTTGTATAGGGATCTCTGGCCTCGATACTGATGACCAGTGATTTCAATGTATTCATGAGATTGGTATAAAAGACTTCATAAAGGGCGTTGTTCTCTATTCTCATGGCCGCTTTCTCTGCAAAGGTAAGCGCAAAACGTATCTCATCGTCTGTGAATGTAGTCCCATCTGCCTTGTTTGAGAGGTTCAGGATTCCAAAGACCTCATTATTCATAGTAAGGGGGACCGAAAGAAAAGGGGAGGTAAGAAGAGTGCCGTTGTGGGGATTAACCTCTCCCAATGAGGCAAGGCAAAAGGTTTTTTTCTTTATCACATCCTCAAAAATACTGTTCGCAATGGAAATATCTTTTGCCATTGTCCCTATGCTTCCCTTTATTTTCAGGTACCCATTTTCAATAGCGCCAAAGGATGCCTCTTTTACCATAAAGAGCTTTGATGCCATCGCTACAATCCTTTCGAATATCTCTTTATTATCACACAGGCCATCAAGCTCAGTGCTTATGGATTGTAAGATGCCTATCTCCTGAAGTTTCTTAAAAAGCTCTGCTTTCAGCTCCCCGACGGATGCCTCGTAATCATCTTTTACCGCAAGTTTGTTTAAAAGTTTTTTTTCACCGGTTATCCTGTCTGCAATAGATATTACCGTATCAATCCTGAATGGTTTTGTTATGAAATCCTGTGCACCTTCTTTCATGGCATTTACCGCCATGTCTATAGAGGAAATGCCTGTAGTCATAACCACAGGCATAGAGGAGTTAATCTTTTTTATCTCTCTCAGAAAATCCATACCATTCAATCTTGGCATTGCCATGTCTGCAAAAACAATATCGTATTCGTTATTTTTGATCTTTTCTATTCCGTCAAAACCATCTACAGCAACATCGGTTTTATAGCTACCAACATTATAAAATATATCCGAGAGGAGACCTCTCACGAGAGGGTCATCATCAACTATTAATACTCTCCCCCCCCCTTTTCTCTTTCCCTTTTCCATTCCCTTTTCCATTCCCATTTCCATTCCCCCTAATCAACCTTTTCTTTAATTTTTCCGATTCCTGTACTGAAAGGATATTCATCTCCTTTAATCTTTCTATCCTCTCTATCCAACCTGTTATAATTAGGGGATTATTACTCCCCGAAACTGTCTTTATTACCTCGATGTCACCATAAATATCCCTGAGATGTTTGATTAATTCCCTGTTTTCATTTATTAATTCCACCCGTTTATATGCTCTTTCCGCAAGAATGAGTATCTCCTGAACCTTGAACGGTTTTGTCAGGTAATCATATGCTCCTCCTTTTATTGCCCCAAGTGCGGTATCCAGCGTTCCATAAGCAGTGAGTATAACAACGGCGGCTTCAGGATTGATTATCAGAGCGTGCTTAAGAACATCAAGCCCATCAGCTCCGGGCATTCTGAGATCAGTTATAACGAGGTTTATATCCTCAAGTCTGAGAATATTTATAGCCTCAAGGCCATTTGTTGCCGACACAACAGAATACCCCTCTTTGTAGAGAATACTGCTGACAATATCTCGTGGTATCTCATCATCATCTGCTACTAATATCTTAAAAAAATTTTTATCCATCTTATTTTGTTTCTCTTATCCTTTCCAGCACCTCGGTTTTAGCCTGTCCGATAATTTGCTTCTTTTTTGCCTCTGCTGATATATTTATAATATCATGTGGTTCTCCCTGCTCTTTCTCAAGAAGGACCGAGGGTTTAAGTTTTGATACCCTGTTATAAGCATGCATTGCCTCATTAATCTGAAAGGGAAATACTGTCATGTTATCTACCTTAGGGACACAAAAACAGTCAAATGCTATTGGGCCTGTCATGGCTGAATAGTTACAATTTGGATTACTGAATCGTCCCTTACTACATCTATCGGGATATGTTTAAAAAACTTTAGTCAGAATATCAGTTAAAAATCTATCCCTCAGTCATTTCTTTGACACATATTTAATCAGGGATTATTAAAAAAACACTCTATTTTCAGTATGTTTCTGTTGGGCATAGTTTTTGATACATAAGATAAATTACAAGTAAATGACTACTCAGTAGCAGGTTGTTTAGGCTATAGGCTATAGGCTGTAGTTCCTACAGTCTAAAAGCCTACAGTCTATCTACCTTAGTACTTTTGATTTTAGGAGAATATAAATGGATATAACAGAAGAAACGCTTGATATCCAAGTCGAACAGCCTCAACAGAAACAACCCGGCAAGGGCAATAAGAAGCTGATAATAATCGCCGGTGCAATTCTACTTTTGTTAGCAAGTGGTTTTCTTGCCTATATAATGCTCTATGGCGAGAAGGGGAAGGCAGGCACTGCAGCGCAGAAGAAAGAAGAAAGTTCGGGGAAGGACATGTTTGTCTCCCTTGATCCTTTTGTAATGAATCTCGCAGAACAGGGGAGGTTTTTGAAATTAAGCATGCAATTCGAACTTACTGATAAGTCTTATCAACCAATGGTCCTGGATAAAATCCCCAAGCTAAGGGATGCTATTATTATCCTTATAAGCAGCAAGGATAGCGAATCCTTATCAAGCCCTGAAGGTAAGTTTCAATTAAAGGATGAGCTTCTTCTCAGGGCTAATCAGATA
>JAGVOC010000347.1 GCA_020052975.1 Desulfobacterales bacterium
AATCGCAGCGATCAGCAGGACCGCATCTGCACTATTTGCTCTCGCCTCATAAATCTGATATTCATCGAAGATAAAATCTTTCCTCAGGACAGGTTTTGTAAGGAATTTTTTTACGTCAGGAATAAACGCAAGGCTTCCGCGGAAGAAATCCTCTTCGGTGAGCACCGAAACGGCATGGACACTCTTTTCCTGATATATACGTGCGATTGCAAGGTGATCAAAGTTTTGCCTGATTATACCCTTTGACGGCGAAGCTTTCTTGATCTCGGCGATAAGCTTTATGTTATCTGAATCACGTTTGATGGCTTTTTGAAAATCCCTCGTCTTGCCGATATCTCTTATTATGGAGTTTAATTCTGAAAGAGGCGTCTTATTTTTTGATAAAACAAGACGCTCTTTTTTCTTTTCAACTATTCTGTTCAAAATAGACATGGAAAATTTTAAAAATAGCAAGCAGTGTTTTGCAAGCAGAATCAATAAGTCAGGCTATCTACTGACTCCTTCCATGACTTTAAGGGCAATGCGGGGGGCTGGTTCGTCGTCGGTTTTCAGAAGATGGTTAATCGGGTAAAACTTTAAATCCAGCCTGTATGAAATGATTGTCGAACGTTAATGCCGTCTTGATTGCAAGGCGTTTCATCAAAACAAATGAGATACAATCAGTTAACGAGTAAGTTTTATCACTATGCTTTTTGAAATATGTCCATCCTTCCTGAAACAAAACCTGATCAACATGAATAAACCTGATGGACAGACTTTACAAGAGATTGGTCCCTATCTCGACCGATTTTTGATGATGACCACGATTGTTAAAAAATGTCACTGTCTCATCAAATATATAGGACGTAATTACTATTATAGGGAGGTTTTTTGAAAATAAACTCCAATGCTGCAGAGATGCTTTATGATTTTGATCATCGGATGCTTCCAGTGCTATGAGGTAACCTGTATCAAGAAAGATACTATCCACAGGACAGTGCCTTACAGATATCTATCATGATTTTTTGAAGCGTCTTTTGCGCCGCAGGAAACAGGACGGCTCCCTAATTTGAGAATCGGATCATTGGGCTGTACAGGTACCAGTTTTATTGTGCTGTCTTCTTTATGAATCTCCACTTCTTTGACCCCTTTAAAAAAATCCTTTGGGATAAGAACCCCGTTTTTTCTGACTGTAGCTCTCATAATTTCCTCCCTAATTATATTGGATTTTATCATAAAGGTGTAAGCTATAGCTAACAATAAATCTGCTATCTGCTGATTGCTCTGATAATCTTTAGGGCAAGGCGGAGGGTGGGTTCGTCTGCGGTTTTAATAATGCGCTGGAGGGAGTCCTTCAGTTCTTTATGGCTTTTCACATGCCCGAAATCAAACATCTCCAACATTTCCACTTCAAGGGCACTTGTAAGTTTTATGAGCATATCGAGGGTAGGATTTTCTCTCCCGCATTCAATACGGCTGAGATATGTTGAGCTTATGTCTGCTTTTTCAGCAATTTTTTCTTGAGAAAGACCTCTGGCTTTTCTTAATTCCTGAATTCGCTTTCCTATTAATATTAATACTTTTGCATTCATAATGCCTCCCGTAAATGATGCATTTAATATGAGAGGCTTTTGAATGATCTAATACACTAAATAATTATTGATAATTTGCTGCAATGGATATATATTTATACCTATCAGAACAATAATCAATCTAAATATATATCTGGTAGAACAATTTCACTCGGGGGAAAGACTTGCACAACAGTTCGCCTGACGGAGTGCACCATCTCATCGAATTTTTCGGTTGTGACAGAAAGCAGCTTAATTCTATAACCTTCTGGAAAAATCTCCTTTCAGATGCAACAATGAATACGGATGTCAGGATTTTGAATAAACATTTCTACCGGTTCAAGCCTCACGGGATTACAGGATATCTGCTCCTTTCAGCCTCCCATATATCCATCCACACCTGGCCTGAATATGCATATGCCGCCTGCGATGTCTTCACCTGCAGCGGGGATGATGAAGGACAAAGCATCGTAAAGTTTATTCAGGAAAACCTGAAACATGACAAAACAAAAACGAGGAAAATAAAGAGGGGGTTTAGGGTCAATACCAAACCGATATGAAGATAATAATAATATCAAAAGACGGCGACATATTTGACCTTGCCTACAGACTTAAACAGGAAGGCCATGAAGTCAAGATTGCAATCCAGGAAAGAGATTTTGCCAAAGTAGGGAGCGGTTTTGGACTTACAAAAGTCAAGGATTGGCGCAAAGAGCTCTCATGGGTCGGAAAGAACGGACTTATTATCTTTGACCAGTCCGGCTTCGGCAAAGAGCAGGATGAACTGAGAAAGGCCGGTTACTCGGTTGTCGGAGGTTCTGAAGGTGGAGACAGGCTTGAGTTTGACAGATATCACGCAAAGAAGACATTCAAGAAGTATGGCATGAAGACGGTACCCTCAAGACATTTCAATTCTGTCAATGAAGCGATTGAATTTGTGAAGAAAAACAAGGGCAGATGGGTTGTGAAACAGAACGGCCATGCCGATAAATGCTTCTCATATGCCGGGAAGATGCCGGACGGCAGCGATGTAACAGACCTTTTGCATAATTACAAGAAATATAACCGAAAGGAATGCTCTTCCATAGACCTGCAGGAAAGGGTTGACGGGATAGAATTAGGAGTTGCCCGATACTTCAACGGTAAGGATTGGGTTGGCCCAATTGAAATGAATATAGAACATAAGAAACTCTTTCCCGGCGGCCTCGGCCCCAAGACAGCGGAAATGGGGACACTCATTTGGTATGATGACAATGAAAACAACAAACTCTTCAATGAAACGCTTTCAAAGTTAAAACCTTATCTCCGAAAGATTAATTTCAGAGGAGACATAGACATCAACTGCATTGTTAATGAAAATGGGGCAATTCCTCTTGAGGCAACGCCGCGTTTCGGTTATCCTGCGATCCACGCACAAAATGTTCTCAACACATCACCTTGCGGCGAATTCTTGAAAGCGCTCGCGAATGGAAATCAATATGCTGTCGAATGGCGGAGAGAATTCTGCATTGTTGCCCTTGCGGCGGTGCCGCCGTATCCTTATGAAGCGGTGAATAATAAATATAATCCTGAAGGCTTACGGATTTCTTTTGAACAGGAACTGATGCCCCGGGAATGGGAACGTATCCATTTTTGTGAAGTATCAAAGAGAAATCACCCTCCCTCAGTCCCTCCCCTCAAGGGAGGGAATAATAACCCATCTTTAAGTCTCTCCTTAGATAAGGGTAGGATGGACGGGCTTAAGTCGCCCTCGCCCTTGAGGGGAGAGGGATGGGGTGAGGGTGAATATATCATCTCCGGTAAGAGCGGCTATGTCATGTGCGTAACCGGTATTGGCCAAAGCGTGGAGAAGGCAAGAGAAAAGGTTTTCAGGTTGATAGATAAGATAGTCATACCGAAGATGTTCTACCGGAATGACATAGGGTTGAAGTTCATCGAGAGAGATAATGCCTTGCTGAAAAAATGGGGTTATGTGTGATCAAAACTTACGCTAACTCAAAATTGCCTGCAACAATACCGGGTACGGTAATGTCTTCGTCAAGTTCTTCCCAGCGAAGGGCATACCCGTTCAGCCGTATCTCGACTCCTTTTAGCTGTTTATCAGTCGCATTTTTGAGGATTTTGAACCGATCTGCCGGAAAGCCGATGATACGGCCATCAGTAAGTTCGATAAAAATCATCCTTTTCTCTGCCCAGACCCGAAGGGCGGCAGGTTCAACAGCAAGCTCTTTTTCAGCGGTTGTGGTACTCACGATATTTCTCCTTCAGCAATGGCTGATGTTCATAAACAAGCTTCTCGATCTCCCGCAGGGTATGCGACGCAATCCCTTTATTTCTCGCAAGCCGGACAGGATCAAGCCAGAACTTGCATTCACCTTCAGGAGACTCCACATGTATATGAGGCGGCTCTTTGAGTTCATCGGAATAAAAATGAAACCTGTACGACCCTATTTTCAGGACAGTAGGCATAGGCTGTCTTCATCGGTGTCATGCAATCTTCTTGTCCCAAAGATCTTTTCTCGTCTTACGGATCGCCTTTATTGCCTGTTCTTTGGTCATGCCGGCAAGAGGCTGCTTACCTTTGGACGCAAGCTCACAGAGAATCTCAAAGTGCTTTCTTGCTTTTTTGATATCCGGTTTCATGACTTTAATATAGCACAAACAAGATGCCTGTGCAAACAACGTTTTAAGACTGTTTTGCTGAAAAAGTGGGGGTATGTGTAGGCACGATCTTCCTTTTACGGAGTTACGGATAGAATGAAAAACGATGGGTTCCCATGGATGAATTTAAAGCTTGAAACCGCGAAGTTAGAAACTCGGGGGGGGGGGGGGGGGGGTATAAAAAGG
>JAGVOC010000029.1 GCA_020052975.1 Desulfobacterales bacterium
ACTCAAATTTCAATCCTCGAAATACTCAATGTATTCCTGTGGTTGAAATTATCGTCTTCCTTGTACTTGTCCAAAATTGGATGTTCTTCAAAGGTCTCATCTTAGGAACGGGAAATAAATATTCATATGGATGAGTCGCAAAAACTGAAAATATGTCTTTTAAGTTACAGGAGCAATCCTCATTGCGGCGGGCAGGGGGTCTATCTTAAGAACTTAAGCCGCGCATTAAAAGATCTGGGACATCACGTTGAAGTTGTTTCAGGCCCGCCCGACCCCCTTCTTGATAAGGATATTCCGGTTCACCATATACCCTGCCTTGATCTCTACAATGAAAAAGATCCCTTCAGGGTGCCGTCTTTTAAAGAGCTTTCGGACCCTGTAAATCTTTACGAGTGGCTGGGAGTATCGACCATGGGTTTCCCTGAACCGTTTACCTTTGGCCTCAGGGCATATAATTTTATGAAAGAAAGGTTTGATGATTACGACATTGTGCATGATAACCAGTGCCTTTCATATGGGATATGGGCCATAAGCAGGAAGATTCCCACAATTGCCACAATACACCATCCGATTACAATAGACAGAGATATATCAATTTCCACCCTCACCTCCTTATGGAAAAAAGCAAAGCAGAAGCGTTGGTATTCATTCATAGGAATGCAGAAAAGGGTTTCAAGGAAATTCTCCCGTATAATAACCGTATCGGAGTGCGCCAAGAGCGATATAAGCAGGGAATTCGATATTCCTCAAAACAGGTTCAGGATTGTCCCGAACGGCATTAACACTGATATTTTTTATCCGGTTTCCGGGATTGAAAGGGAAAGAGGAAGAATTATTGTTACTAACAGTTCTGATACCCCGTTAAAAGGCCTGTATTATCTGCTTCAGGCTGTTGCGGAAATATCGAAAACACATAAGGTCAGACTATTTGTTGTTGGTACTCCAAAAAAGAACGGGGCTGTCGTCAAGCTGATAAAGACTCTTAAAATCGGACACATGGTCACCTTTACAGGCCGTGTAGATAACGGAGAATTTGTCGAGCAGTACGCAAGGGCTGCAATAGCGGTTGTCCCGTCCGTTTATGAGGGGTTCGGCCTTCCTGTCGGTGAAGCTATGGCATGCGGTGTTCCGGTGATAAGCACGACCGGCGGCGCTCTTCCGGAGGTTGTCGGAGACGCAGGAGTGCTTGTTCCGCCGGCCGATTATCTTGCCCTGGGAGAGGCTATTAAAGACCTCCTCGATAATCCGGGAAAGGCGGATGCTCTCGGCAGGGCAGGTTATAAAAGGGTACAGGATAATTTTACGTGGAAAAGGGCCGCCGAAAAGACAGTTGAAGCTTACAGGGAGGCTATTATTGATTACAGTCGAATTTAAAAGGCTTTCTGTAAAACCAGGCGCAAGAATCCTGGACATAGGGTGTGGGGCGGGACGACATACCTGTGAGGCTTTTCGTCTTGAAGGCGTCGTTGCCGTAGGAGCAGATTTAAGTTTTCATGATGTTTCTGAAGCAAGAGGAAAGCTTAATTTCCATGAGCAGGTTGGTGAGCATGGGGGAGGAGTGTGGGCGCTTTCGGTTGCAGATGTAAACAACCTTCCTTTTAAAGAAAACGCATTTGATCTTGTCATATGCTCGGAGGTTCTTGAGCATATCCCCGATCATAAAAAGGCTGCATCCGAAATAATGAGAGTTTTAAAACCCGGGAGCAACCTTGTCGTTAGTGTTCCGAGATATATGCCCGAAAGGATATGCTGGGCACTTTCCGATGAATATCATAATGTAAGCAGAGGGCATATCCGTATATATAAAAAACGGGAACTTGTAAGCCTTCTTGAAAATTCAGGGGCAAAGGTGTGGGCAAAGCATTTTGCCCACAGCCTTCATACGCCCTACTGGTGGCTTAAATGCATTGCGGGCCCTGCAAGAAATGACATCGCTGTCGTAAACTTTTACCACAGAATGCTTGTCTGGGATCTTATGAAAAAGCCATTAATTACCCGTTTTATTGACAGAATTTTAAATCCGTTTTTTGGGAAAAGCCTGGTTCTTTATCTTAAAAAAAAGAACTGAAGCGTATTTTCTGCGATAATTTGACATGTCAGTCCCGAACATCTTCCAAAACAATTGACTTAAGGGAATGAAAAAAGTATAAGCAGGAAAAAACAATGGATATGCAATAGATACTATGCGTATAATTATCTGCCGGTAAAGCTGTATTTTTTACATTAAACGATTTTCTAAAAAGGGGAAAAGGTATGAACAAAGCTGATTTAGTGGGTAAAGTTGCAGAAATAGTTGGAACAAGCAAAGAGGCTAAGGAAGTGGTTGATTGTATATTTGAAAACATGACTGCCGCTTTAAAAGGAGGAGAAGAAGTCAGATTGTCCGGATTCGGCACTTTTAAAGTGAAAGAGAGAAAAGCAAGAACCGGAAGAAATCCCCAGACAGGAGTCGAAATAAAGATAGAAAAGAGAAAAACCCCGAGATTCTCTCCTGCAAAAGCTCTGAAGGATGCAATAAGCTGATATTCTCACTCCGGCAACAATATATGACGGCTTCGTAAAAAGTCATTCTGCTGTGTTGCGCTTCATCTTTCGTCATTGCAGCGTACCAAAAAGTACGCTTAATTCCTCAAGATTCGCGCGCCTTGCATAATGAGCTTTTTACTTTGCCGTCTGCTTCGCCGGGCTTTAACGGAGTGTTAGGCAAAGGTCTCACTTTCTTGTCTCATAAGGTGTTCAGCCTGTAGTAGAATCCCATCTTTTTCATGAGCTCTTCATGAGAGCCGGACTCGATTAATCTGCCTTTATTAAATACAATGATCCTGTCTGCCCTGTGGGCAGTTGTAAGGCGATGTGCAATAATAATAGATGTTCTGCCTTCCATTAGTTTTGTTAAAGCTTCTTCAATCCTGCGTTCCGTTTCAGAGTCAACATAGGATGTTGCCTCGTCAAGCATTATTATTCCGGGATTCCTGGCAAAAGCCCTTGCTATGGAAATGAGCTGGCGCTCCCCGCTTGAAATCGATTTTCCTCCTTCTGATAAAACAGTATCTATTCCGTAAGGGAGCCTTTCAATTATATGCCTGCAGTTTAAAACATCGAGGATATATTCTACCTCTTCCTTTGATATGCTGCTTTTGCCTCTTGCGATATTCTCGCCAACTGTTCCCGAGAACAAAAAAGAATCCTGCATTACAATTGCCATTTTTGACCGGAGGAGATCGAGGGGAAATGTTTTTATGTCTTTTCCGTTTATGAGAATAGTGCCGGAATCGGGTTCATAAAACCTCATTAAAAGATTAAGCAAGGTTGTCTTTCCGGTGCCTGTCGGTCCGACTACAGCTATTTTTTCCCCGGCCTCAATGATAAAGGAGATGTTCCTTAACACAGGCTCTCCCGGTACATAGCTGAAAGAGACATTCCTGAATTCGACGCTCTCTATTTTGTCAAGGATGTGTCCGCCGGATAGTTTTCCGGAAGATTCCGGCAGGCCTTCCCTGTTGTCAAGAATAAGAAATATTCTTTCCGCAGAAGACATTGCGTTTTGAAGGATGTTATATTTGTCCGCAATATCCCTTATCGGCCTGAAGAACATTTTCATATAGGAGATAAAGGCGACAAGAGCCCCAATAGTTACTTCTTCGGAAAGAACGCTGCTTCCGCCGTAAAATATTACCAATGCAACTGAGACTGATCCAAGGAGTTCAATAACCGGCATAAAAACTGCGAGAACCCGTATTTGTTTCATTCCGGCAATATAGTTTTCATGGTTTAACTTTTTAAAGCTTCTGATATTTTCCTTTTCCTGCATAAAAAGCTGAATGACCCTGATCCCGCCTATGGTTTCAGAGATTTTTGAGTTTATTTCGGCAACTTTTATCCTGAGCATCCTGAATGCGTCTCTTGCCTGACCTGAAAAACGGAATGATATAAAAAGGACGAAAGGAAGCACTGTAAAAGAAACAAGTGCAAGCTTCCAGCTGATGCCGAGAAGTACAATCATAATTCCCGCAAGCAGAAAGATGTCCTTGAAAACAACTGCTATGACGGAAGTGAAAAATTCATCCATATTCTGAACATCGCTTGTAACCCTTGTCACAAGCCTTCCCGTTGGATTGTGGGAGAAAAAGGCGGCCGGAAGAGATTGTATGTGTGTAAAAAGGCGCATCCTCAGATCATGCATGATCATCTGTCCTGCGTACTCCATCAGCATTGTATCAAGAAAATTCAGGCAAAAACCTGCAATAACTATGGCAAGCAATACAGCCGCGGCAAGGCCGACACCTTTGAAATCCTTTTCTCTTAAAATGTAAATTTCCGGCTTGTCCATTTTTGAAAGCTCGTCAAGAGGGACGAGGGCAAAAGAACCTTCAATTTTAAACCGGATTTTGTGCTTTTCAAGAGTTTCCCGGACAGCAGGGTCACTTAAATCAGCCCGGTAATATCCTGTTTTATTTTTCTGAGCCGGGGCATTCTCCCCGTGATAAACGGAACGCGGCACAATATATCTGTCAATTGCAATCTTTGTGACATAGGGGATGGAGAGATCGAGGAGTGTGATTAATATTACAAGAACGATAGATGAGAAAAAAAGGAGGCTGTAAGGCTTGCCGAACAGGTAAAGCTTTTTTAACAGGTTCAGATCATATTGTTTGCCGAGCTTCTCTTCTTCGTACCCGTAATCAAAGCGCATTCATTTCCTCTTCGATTTCCTGCATTTTGAATGTTTTAGCGTAATATCTACCCAGAGCCATAAGATCCTTATGGCTTCCGGATTCTGTGATCCTTCCCTTGTCCAATACAATTATCTGACCGGCAAAACAAAGGGCAGACAGGCGGTGTGACACGATGATTACCGACTTTTCAGCTGAAATCGATCTGATGTTATTAATGATTTCCGAACCTGTTTCCACATCCACCTGGCTTACCGGGTCATCAAGAATGAGTATCGGCGTATCAGATAAAAAAGCCCTTGCAAGGGTAATACGCTGTTTCTGTCCCCCGGAAAGGATAATGCCTCTTTCTCCCACGATCGTATCCACTCCTTTCGGAAAAGCTGTTATTGTTACGGCAAGAGATGCCTGTTCTATCGCGCGTTCCAGGTCTGAATCCCTTATGTCGGTTTTTCCGAAAGTTATATTGTCGCGGATTGTCCCTGAGAACAGAAAAGGTTCCTGGGGCATGTAAGATGTCCTTGCCCTTAAATCTGAAAGCCTGACATTGCGGATATCCTGACCTTCTATCAATATCCTCCCTCCTGAAACATCATACAGCCTTGGGATAAGGCCCAAAAGAGTCGTTTTTCCGCCGCCGGGCGGCCCTGCTATTCCAGTGATTGTGCCCTTTTCAATGCAGATATTAATACCGGTCAGCACCGGAGAAGTCCCGTTATTGTATGAGAATTCCACATTTTCAAAACATATTTTACCGTCTTTCATCTTAATAACACTTGCATCACTTTTGTCATGAATTTCAGAGGCGGTCTCCAAAATCGTGTTGATCCTGTCAAGTGATGCTTTTCCGCGCTGTATCAGATTAGTGACCCATCCCATTGCCATCATAGGCCATGTAATCAGGCCGAGATAACTTATGAATGCCACGAAATCACCGGGTGTGATGGTTGAATATATTGTCTGTTTTCCCCCGAGATAAAGGACAATGGCAAGGCTTATATTTGAAAAAAGAAGCATCATTGGAAAAAAAACCCCGGTGACTTTAACAAGCTTCATATTTTTGTTTAAGTAGTTTTCGGATTTTTTATCAATCAGAATACCCTCTTCTTTTTCTCGCGCATAGGCCTTGATCACCTGGATTCCTGCAAACTGTTCGCGGACAGCTTCGGTTAGTTCGGAAAAGGATTCCTGGGAAGCCCTGTATAACCGGTGCATTTTTTTACTGAAAAAACGGGTCCCGAAAATTATAAGGGGCATGGGAATTATGGCGAATAATGTGAGGGTTGTATTTATGTATGCCATGAAACCCATGGCTGCTGATCCAAGGATAACCGCATCCGTTAAGGCCACGATTCCCATTCCGATTGCCATCCTGACATGCTGTATGTCATTTGTGGCATGGGCCATAAGATCGCCCGTTTTCGTCTTGTCGAAATATGATGAAGAGAGGGTCTGGATGTGAGCGAAAAGCCTGTTTCTTAATCCTTCTTCCACGACTCTTGAAGTGCCTATAAGGTATTTTCGCCATAAATATCTGAAAAAGGCCATTATTAAGGCAATGGTAATAATGTAAAGGGAGTAAATGACAAGCTTTTTTGTATCAGCATGAAAAGCCGTAATGTCATCAACGGCCTTTTTTATTATACGCGGAATGATGAGTTGCAGAAAATCGACTGCGATGAGGCATAAAAGTCCTGTTGCTATTGCATAGCGGTTTTCGGTAAAATACGGCTTTATTAAATCAATTGATTTCAAAAAGATCTCCATTTCACTACAAACGGCGGGGCAAAGGGAAGTCCCGACCGATAAGGAGCAACAAACTACTATGAAAACTTCGGCTCGTACAGAAAAAATTCGGAAAATATTACGAACTAGATATACTGATGTCAAGACCCAGCTTGAATATAATAATCCTTTTGAGCTACTTGTTGCAACAATCCTTTCAGCACAATGTACTGACAAGCAGGTAAATAAAGTTACAAATGACCTTTTTAAGAAGCTTAAGACTCCTCATGATTTTGCAGTGACTCCTGTCGAAAGAATAGAGGAACTTATCAAGTCTACAGGATATTTCCGAAACAAGGCAAAAAATATTCAGAACTGCTCAAGGTCCATTGTTGACAATTATGGAGGGAGAGTCCCAAAGAATCTGGAAGATCTGACAAAACTTCCGGGTGTCGGGCGAAAGACGGCAAATGTTGTTCTTGGCGCGGCATTCGGCATTCCCGGAATTGTGGTTGACACCCATGTGTCAAGAATCGCGCAGCGGTTGAATTTATCAGATAATAAAGACCCTGTTAAAATAGAATTTGATCTTATGGAAATAATACCAAAAAAAGAGTGGAATGACTTCTGCCTCCATCTTATATACTTTGGAAGGGAAATCTGCAAGGCGAGAAATCCCCTTTGTCCCGATTGCCCGGTGACGAAGTTGTGCTTTTACAAGGATAAAACTTTATTTTCTCACAAAGGCACTAAGAACGCCAAGAAAATATCATTTAATATTAATAAGTTAACTTTGTGATCTTTGTGGCTTGGTGTGAGAGCTTGACTTTTTACGGGTCCATCAATTATGGCGCTTCTCCCAAACTTACTTCTTTCTTGCGATTATCATCGAAGCCGGTCCTTCTCCCTCCAGTCTCCGGATGTCTGTAAAGCCTGATTTTTTGATCCATGATTTGATCTCTGCTTCAGTGTATGTGTCACCGTCTTCTGTTCCGACAAGCATATTTAAAGCAAAAAAGGTTCCGAAAGGCGGGCTTATTCGCTCTTTGTCCATAATAAAATCCTGGATCACTACCTGCCCTCCAGAGTTAAGCGCTTTTGCAGCTTTGTCCATGAGTGCCTGATTTTTCCGGAGGGAGTTTATGTGTATTATTGCTGAAAAAAAAACAAGATCGTAACCTTTTCCGAACTTGTTTTTATTATAATCACCTTCGATGAAATTGATCCTGTCAAGAAGCCCTTCAGCAGCAACGTATTTTTTTGCAAGAGATACAACATTCGGAAGATCAAAAATTGTAGCGGTAATATCCTTCTGAGCGCGTACAAAAGCCACCGCATATGCTCCTGAGCCTCCTCCGACATCAAGAACTCCGGATGTTTTTGAAAGATCAAGTTTGGCAACCATCTTGAAAGCGCTCGTTGATGCGCGGTAATGCATCGCGGCAATAAAAGATTCAAACCAATCCGGGCTTCTTTTCTGTATGGAATCAGAAGTGGCTTTGCTTCCTTTTTTAACCGCTTCTGTAAGTGTGCTCCATGTTTTCCACAAGCCGGATGTGTGCATCAGGCCGGCCATGTATCCCTTTTCGCCTTTGATCAGGTATTTTGCAGCCGCGGGAGTATTTGAAAATAGATCCTTTTTTTTTGAAACAAGACCAGCGGCGCATAGGGCATTTAGCAGCCTGTCTGTTGCCCTTATATCGGTTTCAAGCTTTTTTGCTACTTTTCCCGATGTGAGGCTGTTTTTCCCGAGAGCGGTAAAAATGCCAAGTTCAACGGCTGTCAGCAGGATACGGCTTTGCTGAAAGGCTGTCGCGATCCGGTGAATATCTTCAGGCGTTGATATTTTGCGGTTTGCGGAAACATCCATATATCCTCCTTTAAAGTTAAGATAAATAGTTTCCATCCGGAAATGGCCCTTTTGCGCGATCTCGGTGTCAATCTTCGGGATTTCTTGTGCGACATACTATGCATATGTCTCCGCGCAATCGCTTGATTTCCTTGAGCTTGCCCAAAATTGCCGATTTTCGGATTGGAAACTTTCATGTGTCCAAATTTTGTTTCTGGATGGACACTAAAAAATTATGGATTTCGGGTTGAAAAGCAATTATACTGTAACTACTGGCATATATGATTGTTTTTTGTATAGTCAACAAGCTTTTTGAGAATATAAAAATTGATTGACTTGTAAAAAGTCGAAATTCAGACGGCAAAGTAAAAAGCTCATTATGCAAGGCGCGCGAATCTTGAGGAATGAAGCGTACTTCTTGGTACGCTGCAATGACG
>JAGVOC010000402.1 GCA_020052975.1 Desulfobacterales bacterium
GAGGATGGGAGCGCAACAGCGCCGCTTGAGGTGTTCATAGAAGAACAAGACCAAATGCGCTTATGGGAAACGGAACCCGTCGAGATCAATGAGGCTGTTAAATTGGCTCATGAGGTGTTTGAGGCGGTAGGGTCAGACTCTCAGTTACCTGAAAGATTTCCTAGAACATTGCTGCCGGAGTATGCCAAGTGGGGACAGAATCTTGCTGATGATGAAGCAGTGGAGCTGCATGTACCGGATAAGAATCCTGCTCGTTTGACCTTAGTGCATAAACAAAAGCTGGAAAAATACGTGGAAACACCGCATAGAGATCGTGTTGAAATTGGCGGAGAAGTATTTGAGGCGGATGTCAAGAAGGGTCAGTTCCATCTCTGGTCAGGTGAAGGCACTGCAGTTACAGTGGTTTTCACCCCTGAGCAAGAGGATAAGGTTACAACAGCGTTGAAAGAGCATAAAACGGCTCGAATGTTTGTAAAGGGTTCAGGCGAATACTCGCCACAAGGAAAACTTCTTCGAGTCTTGCATGTGGATGAATTAAGGATTACCACTACCGAGCCACATTACGACCAGTCGGCAAGGCCGATCGAGGATATGCTGGAAGAACTTGCCGGCGAAATTCCTCAAGAAGAATGGGATAAACTTCCCAGTGATCTGAATGATAATTTAGATCATTACCTGTACGGGGTACCCAAGCAATGAAAACGGTTTTTGCAGATTCGCATTACTGGATTGCAATAGTGAATCTTGATGATCCATGGGCAAAGGTTGCTAAAGCAGCAAAATTAGCCTTAGGCGAGGTATGCATAGTTACAACGGACGAAGTGTTGACTGAGTTTTTAGCTGCCCTTTCAAGAGGCGAGCGTATGCGAAAACAAGCAGCAAAAATGGTCCACGCTATCCTGGAAAATCCAAATGTTAAGGTTATTCCACAGACACGTGAGTCTTTTTTAAAGGGGTTGACCTTCTATGAAAACCGAAGTGACAAGGAATACAGCCTGACCGATTGTATTTCAATGAACGTTATAAAGGCTGAATCGCTGGCAGAAGTCCTTACTAATGACCACCACTTCGAGCAGGAAGGATTTACTGTTTTGATAAAGAAATGATAACAGTAAAATCACCAAAAACATGAAAACTCATACAAGTAATAAGATAGATCAGCTCATCATCAACTCTCCTTATGAAGAGCCAGGGCATTACTGGAGCTATGACCGGGAAACCCGTCTGTTTTCCCTCAAGGAAGGTAGACGTCCGGCAGGTTATGTAATCGCCTCCGAACGGTCAAAGACTTTCGATGACCCCGGTGTTTTTATCGAAATCCCCATTGTAAATCAGATAAGGTTCCGTGTGAAGGCATGGCGTAACCATCCTACAAGTCCCTACGCCGGAGTTACAGGGATCACGAAACGATTGCTTGAGCACTGGCAAAACCATGAAGAAAGGGAGTATCGCCGCTTCTTTTTCTGCCAGATGGAAGCGATAGAGACCCTGATCTGGCTCGTCGAAGCCCCTGAATCGGAAAAAGTAGGGATACAGATACCATCGGACGGCGGGCAGTTCAACCGCCTCTGCTCCAAGATGGCAACAGGTTCCGGCAAGACCATTGTTATGGCAATGCTGATTGCCTGGCAGGTTTTGAACAAGGTAACCTACCCCCACGATGCCAGATTTTCTAAGCATGTTTTCGTTGTTGCACCAGGTCTGACAGTTAAGAGCCGTCTGCAGGTGCTTTTGCCTTCCGCTACCGACAACTATTACGATGAGTTCAACCTTATACCCATCGGGCTTAAGGAGAAGCTACGGCAGGGAAAGGTCATCATCCGCAACTGGCATGCCCTCCAATGGGATAGCGAGGAAAAAATCGCCAAAAAGAAAGGCGTGGACAAACGGGGAGCAAAAAGTAACGAAGCCTACGTCCGTGAAGTGCTGGACGAAATGGCAAACGCAAACAACATCGTTGTAATCAATGACGAGGCACACCACGCATGGCGCGTGCCTGCCGAGGCAAAAGTAAAAGGCATAAAAAAGGCTGATTTAGAAGAAGCGACCATATGGGTGAACGGGCTTGATCGCATCCATGAGGCAAGAAATGTGCTGGGCTGTTATGATTTTTCGGCTACCCCATTCGCGCCATCTGGCAAGAAGAGTTCGGAAGAGGCCCTTTTCGGATGGATTGTCAGCGATTTTGGGTTGAATGACGCCATAGAGTCAGGACTGGTCAAGACCCCGAGGGTGGTAATCCGTGATGACGGCCAGTTGACAAAGGACTATAAATCCCGACTGTATCATATTTACAATGACCCGGAAGTCAAAGATGACATTAACCGGAAGGCAGAGGCATATGAACCTCTACCCGACTTAGTGATTAACGGATATTATCTTCTCGGTAAAGACTGGCTGGAAACGGCCAAAGCATGGGAAGATGCCGGGTTTAAAACACCACCGGTCATGATCTCTGTTGCCAACCGTACAGAAACAGCCGCCCGGATCAAATACGCCTTTGATCATAAAAAGGTGCGGATCGACGAATTGTGTGTCCCGGAAAGGATACTCCATATAGATTCCAGGGTGCTTGAGATAGCCGAATCCCAGGAAGAGGCTGCATCTCTGAATGATATCGATGAAGAAGAAGGATTGAAAAACGGGTCGAATCATAGATTGACGAAAAAAGAGCGTGCAGAGTCTCTCCGCCAGATGGTCGATACTATAGGCCAGATCGATAAACCGGGCGGACATATTCAAAAGGTGATCTCTGTTGGAATGCTTTCCGAAGGCTGGGATGCAAAGACCGTAACGCATATAATGGGCCTCCGCGCCTTTTCCAGCCAGTTGCTGTGTGAACAGGTGGTAGGTCGGGGGCTGAGACGGACTTCCTATGAGGTCAACCCGGAAACAAACCTCTTTGAAGCCGAATATGTAAATATATTTGGAGTACCCTTTACATTTCTTCCCCACGAGTCTCAGGACGGGCCACCGCCACCGCCGCCACCGCCTAAGACCCGTATTGAGCCGGTCGTTGAAAAACAGCAATTCGAGATCATCTGGCCGAATATCATCCGCATTGACCACACCTATAAACCTAGGTTAACACTTGATATTGACAGGGTAAAGCCGCTGGAGCTGTCGTCTCATGACGCGGCAACCAGAGCGGAGCTTGCGCCTATGCTGGAAGGGAAGCCTGACATGACTCTACTCTCCAAGATAGACCTGGAAGAGCTGGGTAGAAAGTTCAGGATGCAAAAGGTCATCTTTGAAACCGCGCGAGATGTTTTTGACCAGATGAAACCCGGTTGGAAAGGAAACAAGGAATATCTGCTGAGCCAATTGATACGGCTGGTTGATTCATTTATCGCATCTGAAAAAATTCGGATTCTGCCTCCCCTCTTTCATCAGGATGATACCAGACGGCGTATCCTATTAACACTGAATATGAACAAGGTGGTTCAACATATATGGGAAGCTATCCGTTTTGAAAATGCAGAATCCATTGAACCGATCTTCGATAGAGATCACCCCATTCGCTCTACCGGCAATATGCAGACGTGGTACACCGGCAAGCCCTGTGAACATGCTCGAAAATCTCACATCAATATGTGTGTTTTTGACAGCACATGGGAAGCCAGTGAATCCTTTGAACTTGACCGAAATTCCAATGTGGAAGCCTGGGTTAAGAATGACCACCTGGGTTTTGAAATCCTCTATATTTTCAGTGGGGTAGTTAGAAAATACCGTCCGGATTTCATTATCAGGCTCAAAACCGGCGATTTTCTCATACTCGAAACCAAAGGCAAAGACACTCAGCGTGATAAAACGAAACGTGAGTTCCTCAATGAATGGGTAATGGCTGTCAATGGACACGGCGGTTTCGGAAGATGGAAGTGGGCCGTGTCAAGAAACCCCGCGGATGTGGAAGGGATTATTGGGAGTGCTGTGAGGGCACAGCAAATGCAGAGGGAGAGTTAATGGAGTCAGGTCTCCACTTTTCACTAAACAGAGAACTAATGTTCAGCCCTTAATTAGTTCATCCTGAAAAATGAAAAATTTCCTTTGGAGCGAACATGAGCAGGATTTTTGGGGCACCTATCTTGACGAAGCGAAAAATAAGCATTTTCAGGTGGTTGAGCCCGAAGGGTGAGTTCTGAAAATGCCTGAAGCGAGTCATAGATGGGTCAAAAAACCTGAGCCAGAGAGCGGAAAAGGGAATTTTTCAGTGTGGACTAATTAAAAAATGTCACGGAAAGTTTAAAAAAGGAGGCGTTATTATGCTGTCCAGGAGAGACAACAAGATTCTTGATGAGTTTGCTTCTTTGGTTCGTGAGCGCTTTTCAGACGCACGGGTCTGGGCTTTTGGATCCAGAACCAAAGGCGAGGCAACACAAGAGTCTGATCTTGATGTTTGTGTGGTTGTGAAAAGGCTGGATGATTCAGTTGACAGGACTATCATGGATATTGCGTGGCAGGTTGGGTTTGAGCATGATATTATTATATCAACGGTCACATATTCACAGCAGGAATTTGAAACAGGGCCCTGTTCTAAAAGCACCCTGGTTCAAAATGTCCTGAGTGCGGGAGTGGCGGTATGAAGGAAGAACGTGAGGTTCTGGTTCAGTATCGACTTGAACAGGCAGAAGAATCCCTTGAGTCTGCGCAACTTCTCCTGGATAATAAGAAATACCGTCCATCTGTAAGCCGATCATATTATGGTATGTTCTATGCTATTCTGGCGTTGCTGGCAATTGAAGGACGTCATACGTCGAAGCATTCGGGGGCCATCGCTATGTTTAACCGGGAGTTTGTCAAAAAGGGCATGCTCGATAAGAATTTTTCCCGATGGCTCCAGGAGGCCTTTGATTTACGCCAGCGGGCCGACTACAGGGAGATGTTTTCCATTTCTTACGAAAGAACAAAGGAAGTATTAGAGCATGCCAGGGCCTTTGTGACTGAAGTAAAGCACCTGATTGAAAAGATAAGGGATCAGGGTTGAGGATATCTGCCATCTCTATACTTTTCCCAAAACAGAGAACCAATATTCTGCCTTTATAAAACAACCTTGGCTAAATCCCGACAGAATCGGTACTAGCAATGGCAAAAGCTAGGAGATTGTAATGTGGTTTTGGCCGAGAGAGTGACAAATATAGGTTCAAAAAAGAAAATGAAAAGAAAAGCTTTGTCCTTGACACCCTGTCTTAGCTGTTAAGTATGTTGCTTTAGAGGTGATTTTATGAAACTTACAAAAAAGAGAAGAAAAAGATTGAGGAGAGTTAGACAAGATTATCATGGGCGATATCATTGGTCTTACAGATGAAGAACAGCTTGAAGTATATAAGGCTGTGGTTGATCTGGTCAGATCTAGGATTGATAAGGCACAGAGCGTTAAGAAGAGAAAAAAGCTTAACCCAGTCACTCGAAAGGCCGGATTAGGTCCAGACTCAGACCATGCCCGATGGGCCATCGGTGAGATCAAAGCCTTGCTTTACTCTTACCGGAAATGGGTACACAGTATAGTGATGATCGGCAGCTACGCTCTGGGGCGGGCCGGGCGTCATTCTGACGTGGACTTTCTTCTCCTGCTGAAAAAGGGAGAAAAGACCAGAATAATTCGTTCTATTCTATTTGATTATAAGCTAAGCTTTAGATGTGATGACGAAAACAGAGACCCGGTTGAGATGCAGATAGTAGATTTTAATGAAAGGGACATTGAGCGCGTTTTCGAACTCTCAACGCCACTAGCTTACGCTGCTCGCTACGGTGTGGTCATTCAGGATGACGGTTGGTTTAAGACGCTTCTTTCCAGGCCATATCCCAAATGGCCCACCAGAGACGGTGCAGTAGAAGTTTTTACGCGCTGGATTGTATGGATGTACTACCGCTGTGCAGTTGATTTAAAACGTGAGATGGCGGAAGACCACGGGCCGGATGGGCTTTGCACTCAAAATGGCAAATGCATGGGACATTTCAGTGGGGATATTTTGGCGAGAGTTATTTTAAGAATGCTATACGTGACTTTACCTGAAAGAGGCCTTCTCCCACTTTGTAAACCCGAGGCAGCAGCCATGGCATTGGATGTATACGGCAGACATGCGTATAAACCCGTTGCTCTGACCATGAATGTTCTAAGGAAGGACAGGGCCATCACCTATCACGAGTTTCAAGTGCTTTTTCCCTTCGCTCAAAGGCTTTTTCGTGAGTGTCTGAGGATATGTGGTCACGAGAACCCTAAGGTAATTGAGGCGCTCCGGTATAACGCTGAAATCTATAAACGTCTTGGGAATAGGTGATAAACTTATCAGAAGGATATAAAGATTACAAATAGCTATACATAAAAAATTGACGGACTCGTAAAAAGTCAAAATTTGGTTGATAGGATATAAATGCAGAGCGGGAAAGGGTTGAGAGGTGATTGCTGAGAGGGAGAGCGTAAAGTTAGCTATGGAATTTGACTACAAGCAGGCTACCAAGATCATTCGCAAAGAAGAACTACGAGGAAACAATCCAATTCCTGATATTCTAAGTTTTTTACATCTTAAACCCCTATATGAAGGGAAGCTCTTTGAAATATTAAATCAACAATTTAGCGACTATGAAACGGGCAAAAAAAATCCTGATCCCTTGCTTAGAATTGACGTCCCAAAACCTAATTTTACAATAAGGCCAATGTCTCGACCTGAAAATAAAGATTGGATTTTATATGAGGCAATCACAGAGTATATTGCGAAAAAAATTCTCGAAAATAATGATGAAGATATCTGCAAAAGAAGTTACAGCTTTTTGAATTTCAAACAAACAACTAGAAAAGACAATAATTGGATAAAGTTTGATGATAAGTGTAGGGAACTTTATACATTGGGGTATAAATATTCTGTTGCTGCTGATTTAACTGGCCTGAGTCCCTTCTCGGAAAGTTTAATACCAAAGCCTCTTCCCGGAATTATTGATAACGGATTAACTGATAAATTGGCTATGTGGTTTGAATCCAGACAGCCATTCCTACTGGCGAGATTGAGTATTGAGAGGCCTAAATCAAGAGACAAGGATAAGGATTATCTAAAAAGGATGAAGATACAATGTGTCGAATCGTTAAAGGTCAGCTACCACATTCAAGATCGTGAGATCAGCACGCGATTAGAAGATGCATTTCTTGAAAATTTAGATGATGAACAATCTATTCTCTACCTTTCTTCAAAAATTATTATTCTTCCATTCCCTGAATGTCGTGATTTGATCTCACATATTGCAAAAAATCTGGAATATTGGCTTGATGCTCCTTACAAAGACGCTTTCAAATCCATTCTTTCATGTAAGGATGATTATTTGCTAAAAGAATTGGAGGAGGCTCACATTTCCTCCGATTTAATCGAAGAATGCAAAAGATCGCTGGAAGAAAAGAGGGAAGTTAAAATCTATAGGGAAAGTGAGACAACAGCGGAAGAACCAATAAAGATGCGGGATCACGAAGAAGGGAGTGAAGACAAATCGATCTTTGAAAGACAAGGATCCACACGTGATGCCGTTAGATCACAAGAAGAGCCATCATCAAAGTTTAAAAATGGTGAAATTTCTGGAGCGGAGACTCAACCAGAATATATTGGTTCTGAATTGGACTTAGTTTCTGAATCAAACGGTGGCGGCGGCGGCAGTGGTGGAGAGGAAAGAGACCACGCTACAGAGCGTGACCGAAAAGTGACAGGGGAAAGAGGAGAGGATATCTTGTTTAAATATTTAAAAAATTCCCTTCAGAATTTTGGGTTTGATGCTAATTGTAAACTATTACATAAGTCCAAAGTGGATCCCCATAGTATTTACGACATAGAAGTAATTGATAATATGAAAGGGGTTTTTTATCTCGAAGTAAAGTCCACAAGTAGCAATAGACCAACATTATCCTTTGAAATGTCTTATAGGCAATGGAAGTTCGCTAGGGAAAAGCAAGATAGATATCAACTGTGGTTTGTTTTTGATATAGCAGGCAATAGGCCCAAAATATCAGGGCCACACAAACCATTGGTACTTGAAAGTCAGGGGAAATTGAAGAAAACGCCGAAGGAGGAAATCGTTTATTCTTGTAAAGTTAAATTAAAGGGTTGAGATTGATGAAACCTATTAAGTTCTGACTCATTGACCAGACTGTTTATCGGCTCTATGGATTGACTGAAGAGGAAATAAGGATAGTTGAGGGAGCTATGTAGCTATAAAGGGATATGAAATAAATAATTTGTCCGAAAAAGGGATAATTATGACACAAAATCGGATAGAGCTTGACTTAGGGGCATTTGTATTAGATATGAAGCTTTTTGACACAGCAA
Organism: Desulfobacterales bacterium; assembly: GCA_020052975.1. Next base: position 8,304 of record JAGVOC010000402.1, read on the forward strand.
TAGCAAAAAAATTTGCAGAATACCTGCCGTATAATGTAAGCCTGATGCAATGGGGCAAAGAGCTTTATGGCTCAATAGGAAGAGACCTGGGAGAAGAAAATCCGGTTGAGAAGATTCCCCCTGGTGGAATTGCCTATACGAACAAAGGGAACTATGTGTGTATTTTTTTTGGCCGGACACCTGCATGGGCTGTGGAATATATCGGTCATATTCTTGATGATCAATGGAAGAGGCTTGTTGAAAATCCATCACAGTCTTCGGTTGTTATCCGGTTAAAGTAACCCAAAAATAGTAAACAATTGCCATACAGACTGGTAATGTCAAAAGTTCTATGAAAAAAGAGGGAAAAATATGAAACCACAGAGAGCACAGAGGAATACTCTGTGTACTCAAAAAGAATTTCCTTTAAAA
>JAGVOC010000447.1 GCA_020052975.1 Desulfobacterales bacterium
GGCTTTTTGATAATGAGTTATGGCTTTATCGAATTGCCCTTTCTCTCGAAATGCAACGCCCAGGTTGCAATATGCTTTGGCAAAGGAAGGCTGTAACTGTAAGGCTTTTTGATAATAAATTATAGCTTCATCCATTAGGCCTTTGCCTTGAAGAGCAATTCCAAAATTACAATATACTACAGCAACATCTGCAGGATTAAATTTCAAGGCTCTTCTGAAATATCGGATCGCTAAATCATAATTGGCAAGTTGGCAAAATACCAATCCAAGCAAATGCAAAATATCAGGATTATCAGGCTGTTTTTTGAGGATTTCTTTACAAAGATATTCCGCCTGCTTTAAATTTCCTTTTTGATGATTTTCAAAAGCTGACTGGATTAGTGTATTGATATTCATTGACCTTAAGTTGGCCTCTTCCGATGAAAGGCTGCACTATTTCCGATGCGAATCTATCGCTTCTTTTATAAAAGACACAGTCGATAGATTATTGGCCGCGTCTCTGTACCCCGGATTCAAGAAAAGTGCTATTCTGTATTCCCTGATTGCATCGTCCAGGAAGCCACTCTGATAATAGACGTTGCCCAGATTATTATGAGCAGTATAGCTATACGGTGATTTATTGACAGTGTCCGTCCACAAACTGTGATTGTCTCTCCAGGCCAGATTTCTCTCTCTCGATACGAGCGAAAACGAGATGAGTAAAACCGTGAAACTAAGAATAATTGCCGGGACCGTCACATATCTCGATAATTTCGATTGGTAAAATATTGTTAACAGGACGGCCACCGCCAAGACAAAGCCGACAGACGGAAGATAGAGATATCTTTCAGCAAAAACGGCCTCAGAAGTGAAAGCCGGGAAATACAAGACAGGGATCAATGGAAGAGCAATCCACGAAAGACTAATGAATAATCCCCTGTTTTTCATCAGTGCGTAAAATACAAGGGATACGAAAACAACGATAATACCCATGGCGGGCAACATTCTGGCATCAGACAAAGAGGCAAGTGGCTTGAAAACGTGGATAATAGAGAGATTTATCGGGACGACGAGCATGGACACATATTGACCAAACAAAACAATAACATTGATTATCACTTTATATAAGCCAAAATCATCATAGCCTCTTTCTGGAACAAAACCCCTAATTGCAAAGGTCCTTAATAGAAGATATGAGGTCAATACTATGAGAAAAGGAGAGTATCTTTTAAACATTTCTCTTGTTGAGTTACTATCCGGAACTCCGGCAACAGATGCCTTCTTAAACAACCAGTCATACAAGATAAACAGAGGGAAATAAAATATAGCGGTAACCTTAAATAGGGCTCCTGCAAGCAGGAGAAGCGCTGAGATAATGAAATCGCTATTTTTTCTGCCATTCATGTACACAAAAAAAGACAAGAGACAAAAGAGTGACATCAAGAGTTCGCCTATTCCTGATATCCAGGCTACAGGCTCTGTGTGGACAGGATGAACCGCAAAAATGAGAGAAGCCAAAAGGGCTGATAATATCTGTTCTTTGCCAAAGACCTGCTTAAAAAAAGAACCGACAAAAAAGAAAAAAACAATTGATACTATTACATGCACAATGACATTTGTGAGATGATATCCCATAGGGTTGTCTCCGAACATCTGATACTGCACCATGTAAACTACATAGAGTAACGGATGATAATAACTTGATGTCGATTCCGAGTATTTAAAACTCCAGCTGTGTGAGAGAAAGATTTGAGGGATAAATCTCATCTCTTTTATCAGCGGATTCTCTACTATCACACTCCTGTCGTCATAAACGAAATCACCCGACAAGGTATTCTTAAACACGCTAAAAGAAATTAGAATTATTAGGACTACGAAAAAGGCTTTTAAATAAATATGCCTCTTATTATTTCCCATTTATTCCCGGGCGAGCGACAATAACCTTTGCCCCCTTTTGCGCAATTAAATGGGCAGAACGAATAAACTGTATTGTATCACCTATCTCCTGGTCAAAATATAATAAGATAGTAAGTCCTCTAATATCAGGTCCATTCCATACTGGCTTAGTAATAGTACGAGGGTATTGGATAGTATTCAGAGATATTCCGCCAGCTTTCAATTTCCTTGACGATGAAATTCAAAAGCCGACTGGATTGCTTTATCGATATTCATCAAGTTTCAAGCGGATACAATTTCCATATAAGTATTTATTCCGAGTTAACCCTACTGTTTAATCATTATATCATAGCTGTTGATTTCAGGAAAATGTTTATCCTGAATGTTTCCATAGGTAGTCTTGATTGGCCAAAAATGAAGTTGGCTGTGCATATTTGCATGGGAAATATGCGAGGTTCAAAAAGTTTCATCAGTGGTGACGCTTATTCGAAATATGAACTAAACGTAAAGATTATTTTTAATTATTCACTAATAATTTCAGAAGTTCATCTTTGACTTTGGTTATCACTGATTCCCAATCTCCAAGAGAGGGTTGACGAAAAAGCCTTATCGATGGATACCATGGACTGTCCTCTCTATTCAGCATCCATCTCCAGTCCGGCACATATGGTAACAATACCCAAACTGGCTTTCCCAAGGCACCGGCCATATGTACTGTTGAATTGTCCACAGATATTATGAGATCAAGCGCAGCAATCTGTGCAGCAAAATTATCAAGATCTTTGAGAGGGTCTACATCTTCCCAGTCGTGGATAGTCACCCCTATTTTTTTCTTCACTTCCCTTAGTTCATTTTCACACTCTCCATATTGAAGGTTGATAAAATACAATCCCGATAAAGAAAGAATCTTAGCCCATTGGTCAAGCATTATCGAGCGCTTATTTATGATTCTTGGGACCCTCCCGCCACGCCAAGAAATACCTACTTTTAAACCTTCTCCCATTATTCTGAGACGATTATGCCACGATTGGACTTTATCAGTATCCGGAATAAGATAACTTTTTCGTGGGAAAGCATTACATTCAGTGCGTAATATTTTTGGCAAACTACCAAGAGCTATCACCGGATCTGTCTGAGGAAGTTGAGATGAATAAGAAACAGTTTCCTTCACACGTTCTATAAAAACAGCATTAGGAAAGGAACGGGTTAAAATTGGTTTAAGCCGTTTATCACATTCCATAATAGACATTGGAGCTCGATCAACCACATCTTGAAAACAAGAGGCAAACATGATTTCATCACCTATTCCCTGCTCAGAATAAATTAAAAGTTTTTCCCCTTTGAGAGATGATCCGTCCCATACGGGTTGAGGGAATCCATTCGGGTGATGAATTAGACTATTTTTAAGAAAATCATTTACTTTCCAACGCCATTCATATTTTTCCCAGCCCTCATTGAAATTACCTGATAGCAATAATATCAATGCCATATTAAAGTTTGCACATGCAGAGTGTGGATCAAGCTCTATGGCTTTTTCATAATTTATTATGGCTTCATCGAGTTGCCCTTTTTCTTGAAGGGCGGCTCCCAGATTGGAATATGCTTCAGCAAAGGATGGGTCAAGCTCTATGGCTTTTTCATAATTTATTATGGCTTCATCGAGTTGCCCTTTTGCTTGTAGAACATTGCCCAGATTGGAATATGCTTCAGCCAAGGATAGATCAAGCTCTATGGCTTTTTCATAATTTATTATGGCTTCATCGAGTTGCCCTTTTTCTTCAATAGCAACTCCCATATTGCAATATGCTTTAGCAAGGGATGGATTAAGCTCTATGGCTTTCTGACAATACCTTATGGCTTCATCAATTCGCCCTTTTTCTCGAAGAACATTGCCCAGGTTGGAATATGCTTCAGCAAAGGATGGATCAAGCTCTATGGCTTTTTCATAATTTATTATGGCTTCATCGAGTTGTCCTTTTTCTCGAAGAACATTGCCCAGATTGGAATATGCTTCAGCAAAGGATGGGTTAAGTGTTATTACCTTTTGATAGCAAGTTATCGCTTCATCAAATTTTCCTTTATCTTTGAAACTATTTCCTAAATTGTTATATGACAGAATATGAGTTTGATTAAGTTGAAGTGTTTTTTGAAAGTAAAATATTGCCTCGTCAATTTCTCCCTTCTTTTGCAGAGCTTTCCCTAAATTATAATAAGACCCCCAAAAATGGGCGTTAACTTCAATTGCTTTTTGAAAATAAGGTATTGCTTCATCTATCCGATCTAATTTTCTAAATACATTTCCTAAATTGCTATAAGAACCTACAAAATGAGGATCGTATTGAATAGCTTTTAGATAATAATTGATTGCTTTTTCATTTTGCCCTTTTACTTCAAAAACACTTCCAAGATGATAATATGATCCTGCAAAGGTTGGATTACATTGAATTGCTTTTTGATAACAATCTATTGCTTCGTCATATTTACATTGGTCTTGTAAAACATTGCCAAGATAATTAAGTATGTGAATATTGTATGGATCAAACTTTAATATTTCTTTATAGGTAATTTCTGCTTGTTGAAGATTGCCCTCTTGGTGATACTGAGAAGCTAACTGCAGTATTCTATCGATGTCCATTGGTTATTTTATCATTGAGAGTAATTGATATGCGATACAAAGAGATCATTAAAAGCAATACGCAATGTTTTAGTCATGTTATCAATCATTCCAATCGTTCTTTTACCACTCGCTCAAGAAAGTCTTCAAGAACAGTGATGCATGTTTTATCTTGATATATGCAATGTTTACTCTTCGCAATTTTATCTGATATCTGTTTTCGCCACTCTGAATCAAGTCCCAAACGTACGGAAATCTCAATATATTCGTCGAGTGAGGAAGCAATTGTTTCTTGCATGCTCATCATAGTCAGGATAGCAGAAGTATGTCTTCCGCGCATCAAATCACCAGGCAATGTTACGATGGGTAAATTATGGCAGATAGCTTCAAAGGCTGTGTTGCATCCCGACCAACCAATGCTGTCAAGATAAATGTCAGATAGCGAGTTAATCGCATTATATTCACTCACATCAAGACGAGGCAGAAAGACAACGTAA
>JAGVOC010000237.1 GCA_020052975.1 Desulfobacterales bacterium
AGGCGCACGAATCTTGAGAAATGAAGCGTACTTGCTGGTACGCTGCAATGACGAAAGATGAAGTGCAACACAGCAGAATGACTTTTTACGAAGCCGTCAAGGAATGATTGGAATCACTATGAATCTCCCTGAAAAAGCAACGCTTATTGAAGTTGGGCCCCGGGACGGCTTCCAGTTTGAAAAGAAAATTATCCCGACAGAACTGAAGCTCAGGATAATTAACGGGCTTCTTGACGCAGGCATAAGGAATGTCCAGGTAACATCCTTTGTGAATCCCGCCATCGTGCCCCAGATGGGAGATGCCGAAGAGCTGATAAATCTTCTCCCGAAAAATAAGGATGCGGTTTTCAGTTGCCTCGTCCTGAATGAAAAAGGGCTGCAACGGGCAGAAAATGCCGGAATTAAACATGTTGAAATATCCATTTCGGCAAGCGACACACACAGCCGAAAAAATTCGGGGATGTCATTTGAAACAGCATTTGCCGGAGCCAGAAAAATGATCAGGTTTGGAAAATCCCGCAAAATGAATATCCGTGCCGGTATTCAGTGCGCTTTCGGATGTGCTTATGAAGGAAATATATCCATTGAACGTGTGACGCAAACAGCTAAAATATTTGCAGAATCAGGTGCAGACATAATAGCTGTATCCGATACGGCTGGCATGGCAAACCCTGTTTCAGTAAAGAATGTTATTGAGCATCTGATTCCTGTTATATGCAACCTGCCCGCTGTCCTTCACCTGCATGACACCCGTGGACTCGGTCTCGCAAATGTTTTTGCTGCCCTGGAATGCGGCATTAACCATTTTGACACTGCCCTTGCAGGCATGGGAGGTTGTCCTTTCGTTCCGGGGGCATCCGGAAACATTTCAACAGAAGATACTGTGAACATGATGGAATCCATGAATATCAAAACAGGAATTGAAATTCATAAGCTTGCAGCCTGCTCCTTAATGCTCGAATCATTTTTCAACAAAAAATTCCCCGGGAAAATCCACAGGCTCTATTCCGGCAATAAATATGATGGGCTCATAAAAAATGGAGAATCTGATGAATACTTTAAGGCGTAATGTCATACTTCTTGCGTTAATATTAGTCCTTAACTTCTTTTTCCTTTCAGCTTGTGCCACAAAAGGCACAATACAGGAGGAAAAGGCTTCTTTAGCCACAAAAGAAGTTTTGCCCAAAGTCGGTATCGCCCTGGGCGGAGGAGGGGCACGCGGATTTGCCGAGATAGGAGTTTTGCGCGTGCTTGAACAGGAAAAAATCCCTATATATGTTGTTGTTGGCACTTCGGTGGGAAGTTTAATCGGAGCTATTTACGCTGATTCAGGCAGCGTGCTTGATGCTGAATTCACAGCTATCTCTATGAAGGACGAGGATATTTTTGACTACCGGGCATTTTCCTTCTTTTCAGGGGGTTTTGTTAAGGGCGAAAAGCTTGAATTTTTTTTAAACACTCATCTTCGCAGCAAAAACATTGAAAACATGGCGGTCTCTTTCGGTGCTGTGGCAGTTGACCTTAGAACCGGGCAGTCAGTACTTTTTGACCGCGGGCCGGTTGCGCGTGCAGTTCACGCTTCCTGCGCGATACCGGGAGTTTTTGTTCCTGTCGAAATCGGAGGGAAAATCTTCGTAGACGGCGGAGTTACAGACCCCATACCGGTTGACTTCGCTATCAAAAAAGGGGCTGAAGTTGTCATAGCTGTTGCCATCCCCCCTGCCCTGCCTCCGGTTGCTCCAAAAAATCCCATAGAAGTGGCGTTTCATGCCATCACAATAATGTCTTACGAGATAGGGGTGCTTGGAGTCAAATATGCCGATGTTGTTATTCGCCCTGATGTCGGAAATGTGGCATATGACGATTTCACCCAGAAAAAAAGGCTTATTGATGCAGGTGAAAAGGCAGCCCATGCAGCAATGCCGGCTATCCGTGAAGCCATAAAAGCAAAGACAAAACTGGTGCTGGTTCCTGAGGAAAAAAAAGTAAAATAACTGACCTTTTTCGAAGCCGTCTAAATCAATATTTTACTTCAACAAGGAAAAGCCCCTGAGGCGGAGCTGTAATTCCGGCATTCCCCCGGTCTCTCGATTCCAGAATGCCGTTGAAATCATCAGATTTTAATTTACCAAGGCCGACACAAACAAGTGTGCCGACTATATTTCTGACCATGAATCTTAAAAATCCGTCGGCTTCGATCTCAAAAACTATAAGATCATCTTTTTTTAATAATACCTCTGCCCTTAAAACACATCTTATTGTACTTTTCCTCGGGCTCCCGGTTCCTTCAAAGGCCTTAAAATCGTGGGTTCCAACAAGGTGGAAAGCCGCTTTTTGCATTGCATCAACGTCAATTTTTTTCCTGATGAACCAGGTGTAATGTCTTCCTATTGCTGACGGAATCTCACGATTCAGTATTCTGTAATTGTATATCTTGCTTTTAGCATCATACCGTGAATGAAATTTCTGATGTGCAGGAACGCAATCCTTGATAATAATGTCGCCGGGAAGCAGGCTGTTTAAACCCTTTATGAATACACCCGGTTCAAGCATTGTGTCACAAACAAAGTTTGCAACCTGACCACGAGCATGAACACCGGCATCCGTTCGCCCCGCACCTGTCAGAGTTACCTTATGCCGTGTCATAACAGAGATGGCCTTTTCAATCTCGCCCTGGATGGTGCAGCCGGTTTTCTGCCTTTGCCAGCCATTGTATGCGGTACCATCATATTCTATCGTGAGTCTGAAATTATTAAGCATCCCCTGTCAGTGAACCCCCAATATCAAGGCAGCGCGTCTCTCGTCTCAAGGAGAGCTTTGAAGAACGTTCAATTTTGCTCAAGTTCAAGGAAGGCGATAATTTTAACCACAGGAATACATTGTGTATTTCGAGGATTAAAATTTGAGCCTGACGATGAAATCGGGCAAAAGGGGGCGTTATGCAAAGCTCTCTCAAGGCGTCACCCAGATATAATCGACATAAGAAACATCGGCTGTCGATCCCGCAGGTGCAAGAAAAACATTTCTGAAAGGAAGGTTGTTTCTGGCAAAAACCCTTTCAGGTATCCCGAATCTGAAAATATGTCCGTTTCCGGCAAGAACAATCATAACATCATTTTTTACGTTAAGAAATGCGGTCTCGGCCATTGTTTCATCCCAGACAGACTGGGCCATGTAAAAATTATCGAAATTGTCCCTCCCTTTTATCCTGTGCATTTTAAACACTTCTTCGACATATTCTTTGCGGGTAGTATTTGATGTGTCAATATTTTCAGGGAGATGCCCTTTTTCATCACCGGAAAGACTTTCAATGCCTCCGGTTGCAATCTTTGGCGGAATATGAAAAGGTACATTTAAACCCACGGTTCTGATCTTGTTTTCCTTTAAAAATTCAAAGATATCACTGTACAGGTCAAAATCATATTTCCAGTTTGCATACCAATGGGTTTTGTTAATAAATGTTTTCCGGTCAAGACTCCCTTCGGTCCATTGATCAAGGACCTGCTGGTATGTCCTGTCAAACATCTCCATGCCGACAGCAATATTCGGATTATAACTGTAAAGCTCCCTTATTATCTTTAGCTGTATATCGTGATGGGATTTCTCAGTATGTATTTCCCCGATATATACGAAGCGCGCCTCTTTTAGATCGGCCACAAACTCATCATAAGAAACAGGGCCTCTTGTTCTGGCCGAAATGATGGTTCCTTCAGAAAACCTGATAACCAAATCTTTTATCATAAGCTTTTTGGGAGACAAGACACACCCACACATAATTAATGCGAGACAACCGCTCATTAAAAGAGTGAAAATCTTATTTTTGGGAACTACGCCGTCATCTGTTAATTCATCTTGATTTATCATGGTATATTCATTTAAATGTCAGAAAATACCTGTTACTTGCCTTCAACAACAAAATAGCCCGGATATAATAATGGCATTTGAATCAAAACCTATGTTCAGAAAGGTTATCTATCCTTTCTATGACTCTGAGACAGCATGTATTGTAATAATTATTCTCATGCTGCTTCTACTCATATTCTCAATAGCGGGCATATCGGTTGCGCGGGAAGAGCCTCAATATCATGGCTATGTCTGGGTTCCGGTCATTCTTGCAATAATGAGCGCGTTAATCTTACTGCCGGCGGCAACCCGCCTCATAAAACATTACCTTGCCCGTCTTTCACATTAAATATTTAGGAGAAAGGGTTCCAGGATTCCAGGGTTCAAGGGTCCAAGTGTTTGTTTTCTAATGATTTTATCGTCTGATTTTATATCCTGCTTTCAGCATCCTCTCAACCTCAACGATATCTCTTTTGAAGTTCTGACAGGTTTTCCTTTCACTCGAATCCTCGAATCCTTGAACCCTCGAATCCTTATAGGATCATCAACTAATTTGGAGGTGATCCAAATATATCATCAACAACCTCATCCACGATAATCGGCCTGATAATCGGATAGATAAGCTCTATAAAATGGTGGAGTATCCTTGCGGTAACACCCCAGATGGTAACTTCTTTAAAAGGATACAAAAGCTCCAGCACATTCGGGATACGCCCGTGAAATCCGGCCTCGATATGGGTTTGTACAAGATTTTTCAACGGAATCTCAAATACTCTTGAAATTTCTGCCGGATCAAAGCTCACGGGTTCTCTTGTTTTCCAAATCCCGATAAAAACATTTAAATCCTTCTGGTTAATAGTTTGAAAGTGGCCCAACGATCCCATTAACTCAACCTGCCCTTTTGTAATTTTTAATTCTTCTTCCAGTTCTCTGTAGGCAGCTTCAAGCGGGCCGGCATCCTCCTTGTCCACATGCCCTCCGGGAAGCGCCACCTGGTTCCGCCATGGATATCCTTCATTATCCGTTTTTTGAACTGTAAGGATATTAAGTTCTCCGTCATTATTAAAGAGAAGGAGGAATACGCATGTCGAATCATAGTCTGCTCCGACTGGCAGGCCGGGCCGGTCAGCGTTTTCGATTATTTTTTTAATATTTAAAAACAGTGCTTCCATAAGCCGAATCAATATCCCGGATCATCATTATTGTTTTTTTTCTGAATCGATTAAGTTTTTCAGGTAAGATTTGAACGTCATACTCTTATAACTGTCCGTGTGAATGTACTTTAATATAAAAAGGAGCATGTTTGGTGGAATGTAGCCGGGACGGTTGCTTATGTTTTCTCCATTTTCCGTAATGAACCAGTTGCTTGGCAGGCCTCTGATATTATAGCCTGAAGCAGCCTCTTTTTCCTTATCTGTATTCACCCTGACAGGAATGAACCTGCTGTTTAAGACATCAATCACGGACTGGTCTTTAAAGGTGATTTTTTCCATATCCCTGCAGTATCCGCACCAGTCAGCGTAAAAATAGAGGAAGACTTTTTTCTGGCCTTTTTTCCCAAGCTCCATCCCTTCTTTATATGTGTGCCAATTTATCCTATCGGAAGAAAATGCCGGTGAATATATCCACGAAGAGATGAAATAAAAGATAAGCATGATAATACATGTCAGTTTTGTTTTTTTCATTTAATACTCCTGCGCCTCTGCCGGCACTTTTTTATTAAATCCGGTTGGCAACAAGTAAGAATCCGACAATAATAAGCAATATCCCTGCCGCAGTGTTTACATACTTCATGGCAAAAGAGGCCTTTTTAATAAATGTCAGAAGATAATTTATAAAAAACGATATGATAATGAAGGGAATGGCAAGCCCCGCAGAATAAATGGCAAGAAGAAGAATACCTTCTGAAACTGTATCCTTGCTCCCGGCAAAGATAAGAATGGACCCAAGCAATGGCCCGATACACGGGCTCCAGCCGGCACCGAAAGCCATACCGACAAGAAATCCTCCGAAATAATTCAGGGGCCTGTTAATCACCTGAACCCGTTTTTCAAATTCAAGGCTCCTGATACGGATCAAACCCATCAAATGTATTCCCAAAACAATAACTATTAGGCCGCCGATCACTCTGATAACGGACCGGTATTCAAAAATAACTCCCCCCACAAATGAAGCGGATGCCCCCATCATTATAAAAACAGCCGAAAAGCCTGAAACAAATGAAATTGCCGAAAAGAAAACCTTCTTTCTTATCTTTGCGTCATAATCTGTAGTCAATCTGTCCAGTGAGAAACCGGTGATGAAAGAAAAATATCCGGGGATCAGGGGAAATATACAGGGCGAAAAGAAAGATAGCAACCCTGCGGCAAATGCAGCCGAATATGATATGGTTTCACTGAACATAATTATTTTATAAATTACTTAGCAAACATCGGCTCCAGAGCATATAAAACATGATCCCTGTCACGGGATGCGGGCCGCATAGATTAACGCCTGAGTTCTTTCGAACGTCTCGCAGCAGCAGCTATTGCTTCAGCAATTGCCTCCTTTACTTTCTTCTTTTCCAGCACCTTGAAAGCCTCTTCCGTAGTTCCGCCCGGAGAAGTAACACGCCTGCGCAGTAACTCAGGAGATTCATTCATCTCTTCCATGAGGACAACAGCCCCTTTCAGAGTTGTATTTGTCAGTATTGAGGCATCATACGGATCAAGACCCAAGTTTATGCCTGCCTGAATCATCGATTCGGCAAGGTAAAAGACATAAGCAGGCCCGGAACCTGAAAGTGCCGTCACAGCATCAAGATCATCCTCTTTGAACTCAATTACTTTTCCCATTGCTTCAAGAATTGTTCTTGCTGCACTAATATCATCCGGAAGGGCATGCCTGTTTGGTGTCATTCCGGACATTCCCGCCAAAACAAGAGCGGGTGTGTTAGGCATAACCCTGATAATCGGAAGGTTCTCCTTCTCTCCCTTACTGAGGGGAGAATACAGCAGGCTTTCAAGTTTAGCGAGAGGCACTCCTGCTGCTATTGATATTACCAGCTTTCTGCGCAGAACACTGTACTCATTCTGACTTGTTAAATGCTGTAAAACATCGGCCATATGCTGGGGCTTTACGGCAAGAACTACTATATCGCACATTGAAAAAAGTTTTAAATTATCAGCCACTCCCGATATTCCGTAAGTTTTCTTCAGCATATTGAGCCGCTCAGTGTTAACATCACTTGCATATACCATTGAAGAAGGGATGACCCCTGTCCTTGTTATGGCTCCTATGATAGCCTCGGCCATGTTTCCGGCTCCTATAAAGCCGGTTTTCTTATTGAAATTTGCCATGTTCCCTCCAAAACATTTTTCACAATTGTTACTTCCCGTTAACCCTCTGCATATTTATAAAGTTTGCGCATGTCAATGAAATTTAACGAAAACTCTTGACTATTCTTTTAAAATATAATTAGTTATGTCAAATTTAAATGCAATTATTATATATAAGGACTGAATTTTCATGTTCATAATGGGTAATTTTATTGGTGCTGTCGCTACAGTAATTTATTATGTTTTGAATTTTTATATGTGGATAATAATCGCACGGGCTGTCTTGTCGTGGGTAAACCCGGACCCGTATAATCAGGTTGTTCGGTTCATTCATAACATAACAGAGCCGGTTCTTTATCCCATACGAACCAGGATTCCTTACATGGGAGGCATTGATCTTTCACCCATTATTGTTATCCTTGGCATAATCTTTCTGGAAAAATTTCTGGTTGGCAGCCTTCAAAGACTGGCCTTCACGCTTTCATAATTGAAGATTCCCCGCCGCAAGCAGCGAGGAATCTTCGACCGTAGGGAATAGGGTCTGTTTCTAATTTGCTCGCTAACCCCGCCGCAAGCAGCGGTGATTGCGCTCGCTGTTTCGGTTCATACAAAAGTTCAGGAGAATATATGAAATTAACGCCTCTAGACATCATTCAGCGCCAGTTTAAAACAAGTTTCAGGGGGTTCGATGTCCGGGAAGTAGACGCCTTTCTTGGCGATATGGCCGATGCTTTTCAGCTTTTACTCAATGAAAATGAGAAGCTGAAAAGCGACATAGACAGATTACATTGTGACATAAAAGAATACACCGAGCGTGAAGAGACTTTTAAAATTGCCCTGTTAAATTCCCAGAGTGTTATGGAGCAGATGAAAGAAAACGCTCAGAAATCCGCCGAATTAATTATTGCCGATGCCGAAGTAAAAGCTGAAAAAATCATAAGCAGGGCCAATAACAGACTGGTCAAGTTACAGGAGGAAATATCCGAGCTCAAACGCCAGCGAATGCAAATGGAGATCCAGCTTTCATCTGTAATTGAATCCTACTCCAGATTGCTTGAAATGAGCAGGGAAGAACAAAAAGCCATCGATGATGATGATTCAAAGATAAAACTGATGAAACAGCCTGCATAATAGATTTTATGCTTTTCTTTCTGGTCCGCTTTTCTTTGAAGCTCCCCGCAGGAAGCTACGGGGAATCTTCGGCCGTAAAGACTTTTTATTTTTTTTTGATTCGCTCGCATTCTCCGCCGAAGGTCCGCCGCGGCGGAGAATGCGCTCGCTGTTTCGGTTCAACTCGTATCAACAAAACTTAAATAATCAGGAGTTTTGCAATGGCAAAGATTGATGCTTTTTTCAAATTGATGAATGAACAGGGCGCTTCGGATCTTCATCTTGTTGCAGGTCAGCCTCCTGCGCTCAGAATAAGGGGAGACATTGAAAGAATCAAGTATAAGGTTCTTGACTCAGATACACTAAGAGGCATGATTTATGAAATAGCTCCTGAGGAGAAGGTCAAAAATTTTGAAGAAACCGGAGATGTGGATTTTGGCTATGAAATTCCGGGTCTTGCGCGCTACCGTGCAAACTTCTTCATGCAGAAATATGGCGTTGGAGCTGTTTTCAGGGAGATCCCCAGTTCAATATCGACAGCGGAGCAGCTCGGGCTTCCTCCTGTAATATCGAAGCTTGCCCTTCTTCCGAGGGGGCTTGTGCTGGTAACAGGGCCAACCGGAAGCGGCAAGTCAACAACGCTCGCTGCAATAATTGATGTCGCAAACCGCCTGAGAAAAGACCATATAATTACTGTTGAAGATCCCATTGAATTTGTCCACCAGAGCCAGGGCTGCATAGTAAACCACAGGGAAGTAGGACTTCATACAAAGTCCTTCAGCGCAGCTCTCCGCGGCGCTCTTCGGGAAGACCCCGATATTATTTTAGTCGGCGAAATGCGCGACCTTGAAACCATATCACTTGCCATTGAAGCAGCATCTACGGGACACCTTGTTTTTGCAACTCTCCACACTTCAAGCGCAGCAAAAACAGTAGACCGTATTATCGAAGTATTTCCTGCAAGCGAACAGGCGCAGATCCGCTCAACATTATCTGACGGAATCAGGGCTATAATTTCACAGGTTCTCTTTAAAAGAATAGATAAAAAGGGGCGGTGTCCCGCCCTCGAAATCCTTATCGGAACCCCCGCTGTCAGGAACCTGGTAAGGGAATCAAAAACTCACCAGCTTAATTCCATGATGCAGACAGGAAGAAAATACGGGATGCAGCTCCTTGATGACGCTATCATGGATTTATTCAACAGAGGCTGGATTTCCGCCGACGAAGCGTATGCAAAAGCAAACGAAAAATCAAAGTTCAGGCCGCTTTTGAAGAATCCGCCTTCAGATTTCACAGACGCATAATAAATTGTGAGGTCAAGCCATGAGAAAACAGGAAATAGATCATATCTTAACAAAGATGCTCGATGCCCATCAATACGTATCAGACCTTAACCTGACCACGGGCAAACCGATGCAGGTCGAAAGCGCCGGCCAGCTTGTAAGCGTTGACATGACTCCAGAGTTTGAATCCCTGTCCCCTTTTCAGACTGAAGTATTTGCATTAAACCTCATCAATCAGGACCGCCGGTTAACTGAAGTACTGTTGAAAGAAGGATCATGCGATCTGTCTTACAGCCTTCCCGGCAAAGCTCGTTTCAGGGTAAATGTTTTCTCCCAATCCGGAAATTATTCAATTGTTTTGCGGCGCCTCGAGTCCAGAATACCGACCATTAAGGGGATGAACCTTCCGGATGTTTTTTTTAAAATTACCCAGGAAAAAAATGGCGTTGTTTTCGTAACAGGTGCAACCGGTTCAGGAAAAACGACCTCCCTTGCTACTATTCTTGACCAGATAAATGAAACCAAGTCGGTTCATGTTGTAACCCTCGAAGATCCTATTGAATACCAGCATCCACATAAAAAATCGACATTCAATCAGCGTGAGCTTGGCATTGACTTCGATACATATGCAACCGGTTTGAGGGCTGCCTTGAGGCAGGCTCCCAAGGTTATCCTGGTTGGAGAAATGCGCGACAGGGAAAGTGTCGAAATCGGATTAAGCGCTGCTGAAACAGGACATCTTGTTCTTTCAACACTTCACACTGTGGATGCGGGTCAAACCATTAACCGCATACTCGGCATGTTCAGCGCTGAAGAAGAAAACCAGATAAGAATACGCCTTTCCGATACAGTGCGCTGGGTAGTCTGCCAGAGGCTGCTTCCAAAAGTTGGCGGAGGCCGGGTTGCGTCATTTGAAATCCTTGGAATGAATTTAAGAGTTAAAGAAATCATTTTACACGGTGAATCCGAAGGAAAATCATATTACGAAATCATGCAGGCAGGAAGAGCCTTCGGAATGACGACGTTCGACGATTATATCACCGACCTTTATGCTAAAGGAGAGATAACCGAAGAGACAGCTCTTTCCTATGCTTCGCGCAAAGGCGTTATAGGCCGCGGCATAGATTCAGTTAAAAGCTCAAGAGGAGAGGCGACAACCGATATAGGCGAAGGCGAACTTGAGCTTGACAAAAATTATGGGAAAGACGGGAAGAAACGTTAGTTGGTGAACCAGGATTCGAGGGTTCAAGGGTTCGAGGATTCGAGTGAAAAATCCTCCTGAGGAGGAAAGGGTTCGAGTGCCGCGAAGTGATGAACGGAAACGAATGATCGTAAGAGCTTTGAAGAACGTCCAATTTTGCTCAAGTTCAAGGAAGGCGAGAATTTTAACCACAGGAATACATTGAGTATTTCGAGGATTAAAATTTGAGCCTGACGATGAAATCGGGCAAAAGAGGGCGTTATGCAAAGCTCTCATCGTAAGGGAGGCTTGTTAAAGAGACTATGGATATCACCTGCGATAAATGTAAAAGCAAGTTCAGGTTCCCGGATGAAAAAATTCCTGCCGGGCTTGATTCTGTCCCCTGCCCCAAATGCAAAAACAGGATAGTCCTGAGCGCCGGTCAAAAACCCGGAGAGTTAAGTCTGAAAGAAGAGCCCGCCGGTCATTCTAATAGTGAGGATCTTTCTTTTGATGAAGCCCCATTGTCGGACCCATACGATGCTTCAGACAAGCCATTCGATTTTGTAGAGGAGGAAGGTAAAACAGCCCTTGTCTGTGAATCTGACCCTGAATGTAAAAAAATAATTATTGAAGCATTGCATCTCATGGAATTCAACATTACCGAGGCAGGCAACTCAAGGGACGTGCTTAAAAGAATGCGTTATCATGTATATGACCTGATTGTCCTGAATGAAAAATTTGATAATACCAATTCTGACTTAAATCCGATCATGATGGCCATAGATCGCCTTCCAATATCTACCAGGCGTAATATTTTCGTAGCACTAATAAGCGACAGATTCCTCACAATGGATAACATGACGGCATTTCAAAAAAGCGTCAATATTATAATAAATACCAAGAATATGGAAGATTTCGGCAAGATATTGAACCGCGGAATAACCGACCACGAGTATTTTTACAGGGTTTTCAAGGAAACCATGAAAAAGCTCGGACGGGCATAATATTGATGGACTCGTAATAAGTCAAAATTCAGACGGACATGTATTCCCAATACTAAAATATTTGATCCTCTATTCCCTATAAATTATGGCTGCAGGGGAATAACATATGAATCATCTCCAGATTAGTTGATGGAATAGGAGGATTCAAGGGGTTAAGGATTCCAGTGTCCAAGTGAAATACTTAGGAAATTGAAGAACCCTGCAGCAAGACTACGGTAATCCCGGTCTTTGCCGCTCAGCCAACAGGCTCAATCGTCAGACATTATATCGGGAGGTTAAATTATGCGAACAAGATTATTGTCTTTCACGCTGATATTTGCGTTTGTTATGGTCGCCTCATGCGCATCTCTTGAAACCAGGACAGGCCGTGCGGCATATGTGCGTGGTGACTATCAATCAGCAATAAGAGAACTTGCTCCTTTTGCGGAACAAGGCAATGCGGAAGCACAATATCTGTTAGGAGCATCATATGCAAACGCAAGTCCGCCGGAGCAGGACTATTTCCAGGCGGAAAGATGGCTCCAGGCTGCTGCAGAACAAGGGCATGCGGATGCCATGGTAGATATAGCGAAGCTCAACCTTTTTTATAAAAATGAAAGGGATGTGCAAAAGGCGATTTCCTGGTACATAAAAGCTGCAGACCGGGGAAATCCGGAGGCACAGTTCATGACTGGAACATATTACTTCTCTGAAGATGCGGGTGCTGAAAAAGATAATGTTAAGGCTTACATGTGGTGGCTCCTGTCAGCATCTAAAGGACATCAATTAGCAAAGATGATGCTTGAAAAAAGCCTGGTTAAGATTTCACCCGATGAAGTTCAAAAAGCTGAGCAGCTTGCAAAAGAATGGAAGGCTGTCAAATAATATGGAATTATCATCAGAACTTCAGGAGCAGATACTGCAAGGATAAAAAAAGATCCCGATAGTTGATACGCTGCAAATCGAAATCGTTTCCCTTTCCGATGGGTATTGCGAAACTATCGTCCCAAGGAAGTTATGTTATGATGGAAGATTTCCACTCTTCAATGTTTTGGGTATCCGGAATGTTTGGATTATCAATGTTTGTAGCCGGCCTGATAGCTATTAAGGTTTATCCAAAAATTTTTCCCATTGAATAGGTCTTGATTGCTCATTGACAAAACAACGCCCCATATGGGTTAGATTCATGGAATAGAATTATTCAATCTCAGGACGATCTTTGATTTTTTGGGACGAAGAAACTTCAGAAATAAAGAGTCCCGTACTTCCTCCCCCGCACAGAGAGCTTGAAACAGCCCGACGGCGGATGAGGGAGGTAAAAAATGCTCACACACAATGAACTTAAGGCTCGCGCTCTCGATCGTGCAGACGTTAAGGCCGAATATGTCCGGCTTGATGAGGAGTTTAACCTTCTCGATCAGTTTCTGAAGGCACGCACGACTGCCGGCATTACGCAGGCGGAGGTTGCCGAACGCATCGGCACAACTCAGTCCGCGGTAGCACGCATGGAATCCGGGAGCGGAAAGCACTCACCATCACTTGCCACATTGCAAAAATATGCTGATGCTCTCGGTTGTCGCCTTGAGTTGCGGTTGGTCAATCAAGCTATTAAGTCTGGCGGTCTGACAAAACAGTCAACCGGGCGCGCAAAAAAACTGCGCATCGGTTAGCTTTATCTTGTGTGCCGGTTATGGCACTCAGACATCGGGGTGACTATCGGCAGGCGGAAAGTCCCCAAATCGTGTGTTTGTTTGGCCGAAGGATAGGTAAAGAGCAAGGGCGTCATCAAGAGATGGTATCTGGAGGCGAAGCGCCGCGGAAGGCTTCCCGAAGGTAAGTTTAAATAACGAGAACGTTCTTTCAATTACAGGGAGCGAGGAAACTTCAGAAGTAAAGGGCGTTCCGGACTCGTTTTTAAACATCGTTATGCGAAAGGATTGAAGATTATTATGCCTACAATTTCGATGTTTTACGGTATAATTATTCGGATGTACTTCGCTCCGGGCGAGCATAGTCCGCCTCATTTTCACGTTTACTACAACGAGTTCAAGGCGACTGTTGATATCCGCACCTGCGAAGTATTGACCGGTGATCTGCCGAAGAGACAGGCTAAATTGGTGCTGGCATGGGCTGAACTACATCAGGAGGAACTGATGGCGAATTGGAAGCTGGTCATGAATGGAGAGGAACCATTCAAAATCCAGCCGCTGCAATAGGAGGATTTTATGTATCCGTCCGTCTGTGAGGTAACAACTAATAGGGATTTTTCTCTCAACATCGTTCTCGATACTGGCGAGAAGAGATTTCTTGATATGAAGCCCTATTTGGACTTTGGAGTGTTCAAAAAACTCCGCGACTACGAGAGATTCAAGCGTGCAAGAGTGGCATTTGACACAATCGAATGGGATGAAGGCGTGGACCTTGATCCTGAATTCATCTACAAAAAAAGCGAGCCAATAAAGGCAGCATAACATGCGCTTCGAGGAACGATCGTACCTCGCGGCCTGTGAGGCGCTCGTGTGTGCCGGGTATGGCACTCAGATATCGGGGTGACTATCGGCAGGCGGAAAGTCCCCAAATCAGGTATTTGTTGGGCCGAAGGTTAGGAGAAGGGCAAGGGCATCATCACGAGAGTGTATCTGGAGGCGAAGCGCAGCGGAAGGCTTCCCGAAAGTATGTTTTAATAATGATAACGTTCTTTCATTTACGGGGGGGCGGAGAAACTTCGGAAGTAACGGGTTCGGGGTTCGCTCTCCTAACCCACTGAAAATTCATTGACAAACCACACGCAATGTGATTCCTTAAGCCAGCGTTGCGACAGACCCGTCAAGATCTTCAAGCGTTCTGTTTGACGCTTTACATAAAACCGATAAGTTTGTTTACCAAAAGAGTCGACAGGAACAGGGAAATGTCCCCGGCGGATTCTTTGTGAGTGAAAGAATGGATAGATATCATCAGGAAACCATATAACCTAAGGTTATTCGATCAAAAAGTGATGAATTGTCGAAGGCAAATTTCAAAGGGATTGCATGAAACTCGCATTCGAATGGGATGAAGTCAAAGCAAAAGAAAATTTGAAAAAGCATGAGGTGGGCTTCGAGGAAGGAAAAACGATTTTCAACGATCCCTTCCTATTTACTTTCCCGGATATTGAACATTCGGCAGATGAAGAGCGCTATATAAACATTGGCCTTTCTGCAAATGGGCGTATTTTAATTGTGACACACACTGAACGGCAGGAGAAAATACGTATTGTCAGTTGCAGGAAAGCGACAGCGCGTGAAAGGAGATTTTATGAAGAAGGTGGCTGATAAAATAATGACTGAAAAAGATGACATGAAAGCGGAATACGATTTTTCCAATATGAAAGGAGTGGTGCGGGGAAAATACTATAAGGCATATCGTAATGGCCATATGGTAAATATCCATAAAGCAGACGGCACCAATAAAATCCAGTATTTTAAACTTGAGGATGGAGCGGTTATGCTGGAGCCTGATGTCAGAAAATATTTTGCATCCTCTGAAGCGGTCAACAGAGCACTAAGGTCATTGATAGCGATTATTCCGGAGAAAAAGCGGAAACCTGCTCATTTGAAAAGATAAATTAATGCCGTATAATGAAGTATTCAAAGGGACAGCCAGCAGCCAGTTAAGGGGCACCGGGTCGGGCCACGCAAACTATTTGATCTGAAAAGGAATACTGCCAATTCTTTCCTTTAAATCGGGTCTATAATTAGTTTTTCGAGGGTAAAAAGTTCGTTTTAAAACTCTTGAACGAGGCAGGCTTTTGTTTCGTTGAAGTGTAATCTCTTTATATCCTTGAATAACATATCACCAAGCATTGACAACTTATATTTTGATGTACCCTATATCAAAAGAATCAGAGGTACTTGCATTATTTTTGTTTAAAGATACTGATTAGATGATTCTTCTTTTTTTCTACTTGACGGCAAGGTAAATCTCTTTAAAGCTTTCTATTCCAGCCTCCAGATTCTCAATAATATCGTTTGCCAAAACATCCGGGTCAGGAAGGTTGTCCAGGTCAGTCAGGCTTTTATCCTTTATCCAGGTGATATCAAGACTGGTTTTATCACGAGCAATAATATTTTCGTAAGCAAATCTCCTCCATCGTTCTTCCGGATTTGTTTCCGAATTATATGTTTCTTTGCGTTTGTTAATATTATCCGGATGATAGCACTCAATAAAATCTTTCAGATATTCCAGCTTCAAAGGATTTTTCTTGAGGGTAAAGTGAATGTTTGTTCTGAAATCGTAAATCCAGATTTCTTTTGTCCAAGGTGTTTTTGCCGCCGGATGATTGTCGAAGAACAACACATTTGCCTTAACACCCTGCTTATAGAAAACCCCTGTGGGTAAACGGAGAATGGTGTGCAGGTTGGTGGTCTCCATCAGTTTCTTTCGCACCGTTTCACCTGCTCCGCCTTCAAACAGAACATTATCGGGCAAAACAACCGCGGCATGGCCATCCGATTTCAACATGGTACGGATATGTTGCACGAAGTTCAATTGTTTGTTGCTGGTCGTCACCCAGAAATCCTGCCGGTTATAGGTCAGGTCTTCGGAGTCCTGTTCGCCTTCTTCATTGGTAAAGGTCATGCTGCTTTTTTTACCAAAAGGAGGATTGGCCAGCACATAATCCACACGCAGACCGGTATCGGCGATCAGCGCATCGGCCGGTGAAATAAAGCTGTCGCTTTCAAAATCGCCGATATTATGCAAAAAAAGGTTCATCAAGGCCATGCGGCGCGTACCGGCGACAATTTCATTTCCGTAACATGTCTTATGTTTTAAAAACTCTTTCTGCTCTTTATTTAAGGAATAATTGGACGGGTTTGCGATAAAATCATAGGCCGCAAGGAAAAACCCGCCGGTGCCGCACGCCGGGTCGGCAATGGTTTTCATCGGCTTCGGGCGCACGCACTCCACCATGGCGCGTATTAAGGCGCGGGGCGTAAAGTACTGCCCGGCGCCGCTTTTGGTGTCTTCCGCGTTTTTTTCCAGCAGTCCTTCATAGATTTTGCCTTTGATATCGGCGCCCATGGTGCTCCACTGCTCTTTATCAATCATGTCGATGAGCTTGTAAAGCTTGGCAGGGTCCTGAATCTTGTTCTGGCTTTTAAAGAAAATCTGTCCCAAGACTCCTTTCGCCTGCGACAGCTCGCGCAGTAAGGTTGTGTAATGAACTTCCAGTCCGGCCCCGCGTTTTTCGTTGAGGCTTTCCCAGTTGTATGCTGCTGGAATGGGAAGCTTTCGGTTATAGGGAGGCTTGCTGAATTCATCCGCCATTTTCAGAAACAGGAGGAAGGTGAGCTGTTCAAGATAGTCGCCATAGCCTACGCCGTCATCCCGGAGCGTATTGCAGAATGACCAGACCTTGCTGATGATGCCGGATGTGTTGTTTGTTTCGTTCATAAATTATTCCAATATTTTATTTTCAGGTGAATCAAGAAGCCGCGAAGATAGCTCATCTTCGAGTTCCGCCAGTGTTGTCCTCATGAAATTTGTGCCACAGGCTGTGGCACAATTGAATACCGATTTGAATTTTCCACCTCCTGTTGAACTTGTGTAAATTTTGCACAAGTTGCCTCTTCGCTCATGTGCGTTTTCCTCTTCTCCTTTTGCTCGTTGCAGTTGTCGCATTTTTTGCAACAACTGAAGCCCGCTCCGCCCGTATACGTTCCAGCAGCACACTGGCCGGCAGGTCGTTCGGATTTTGGGGTACAAGCTTTCCTTCAAAGGCTTTTTTCAAAATGCTCTGGCGCAGGGCTTCAGCTTGCACAAGGCTCTGGGTGATGCTCTCTTCGAGCTTGTCGCAGACGGAAAGGCGGGTTTCGATTTCGGAGACGATGCGGTGTTGTTCTGATAATGGGGGGATTGGAACATTTATTGACTTAATGTCATCAAGGCCAAGGCCCACTTTTGTTGCGCCTCGTTGCAAGTCACGGAATTGTTTTTGACCATTTTCTTTGCTCGCAAGGTACCACGCAACATAGGTAGGCTGAACGACTTTCTTTTTGGGTCTTGCCAATGCGACATGTTGATTGATATAGCCCTCGGGAAACCCTTCAGGGACAATCCCAATCATTCCAACATCTGCTGTAATAGAAATTAGAATATCTCCTGAACGGACAAGGCTTCGGGTTCCTTCTGCTTTGTTTGGCAATTTTACATATTGAATATCCGAAAGGTCTAATGCGATTGTGTCGTGGTCGAGGTTACCCATCCTCAAGAATATGGAACCGGCATCTGAGTAATATTTAGCCCAACCACGAGAACCGCTAGTAACATATTCAAATATATCGATTGAGTATTGCCACTTCCAGCCCTCCGGCAATTCCCCCTCTTTCACATTTTGATTCGTCAACTTCCCATCAAACGCCCATTTCAACACCGCCTGGCGATAGGTTTTAAGCTGTGTCTGCACGGTCTTGAGGCTTTCGATGCCTTTATCCAGACTGCTGAACAGCTCTTCTATTTTGGCGACAATGCGGTGCTGTTCGGGGAGTGGGGGGAGTGGGATTTCTAACAATCGAAATTTTGTAACATTAAAAGCAGGTTGAGCAGTAGCCGTTGCAATCGCTTTAATTTTATTTTGTAGCCCAAAAAAATTTAAATAAGAATACACATAATTAAAAATAACATATCTGGAAACTGTAAATTTTAGAAGATTAGCCGGGATAATGGCAGTTCTTGCATTTTTGGGATAGACACCTGTTTTGCCGATTGAACCAATTTTAGCGACTAAAATATCTCCTGGATTCACTTGGCTTCTTCTAAGTTCTTCAAACTTTTCTTTCGAAATAAATCGAACCTTACTGTCAGAATAATCACCCTCAAGGTTTTTTGTAGTTAAAACAGGCACTCCGTTATCTTTATCATCTATATAATCAGATGTTTTCAGATTTGAACCAAACGGACCATCGACAATCGCATTATTTCCTTCTGAAATATCAGAAAAAGTGCATAAAGCCCAATTGGTAGGTAAATCAATATTCTCCGTAAAATCACTCATCCTACGCCGCCAATGCTTCGTTTAATTCATCAATAATCGTATTTGGCTTACTGCCCATCCTTTTTCACCACTTCCCAATGCCCGCCCTTGTCCGGGCCGTTTCGTATGATTTTTCCCTTTTCCTTCAATTTATTCAGCTGCATTTCTATAGCTCTAGTTGTTTTATTTAGGATTGCTGACAATTCCTGAATGGTAATTTCGGGATTGGCTTGAATAAGTCTGAGAATTTTCTCCGAAGTTTTCTCCGAAGTTTTCTCCGAAGGTTTCTCCGAAGGTTTCCCAGTATCACTTAATCCCTCGCTTAATCCCTCATTTTTCTGGGCAGTTTTCTCCGAATCTGTTAATCCGTCATCCGGTTCTTTTCTGCTTCGGTGATAGGTTACAGTAAAAAACTCGTTGAAAGAAAACTCTACCGTTGATTTGCCGTTTTCTCTGACGGCATCGCGGATTCTGCTGATGCCGGTACCGACCTTTTCAATAAAATGGATTCTCTGCAAAAGTGATGCGATTAGAGGGTTCCGGGCTATGCTCTTTTTGCCAAAATCGGCTGGATCTAATCCGCTGGGCAGACCGCCGGGGTTGGAAACCACCACACGGTCATCAAACACCTCCACCAGGACGTTGGCCCTTTTGTCAAAATAATCGCGATGGCAGACGGCATTGATAATCGATTCTCTGAGAGCGACCTCAGGAATATCAGGGATTTCATCCCTTTTGAGCTTTTTAATCACATACTCTAAATTGGTATGCCGTTGAACAAACAGAATGGCATTGTTGATGTTATCGACAATATTTCCCTTGAAATCTTTCTTGTCCAGGATATGAATTTTTTGGGTTCCCTTAAACAGAACGCAGACAACAACGGCATGATTGATCAGAAAGTCAATATCCTTGGCAAAAAACAAGACGCCTGCATTGGTCAACCGGCCTTCAGCAGTCAAACAGTTGAGGTTTTTGAGTAAAGAGAGTTTGCTGATTGAGCGGCTGATTCCGGCTGATTTTAAAAATTCATGAAATGCCTTTTCATCAAAATCTTTTTCAAAATCAGCATGTTCGTTTCTCAACTCATCAAAGCGAATGAGGCCTTCCTTCTGAAAAAACGCTATGATTTCATTTCTTGTCAACTTCTGGGAATTTGCACCGTTTCGAATATAAAATCCCTTGGAACAGGCATACGGTTTATCCTTGCCCTCCGGAACATCAACGATAATAACCGGCTCCCGGACAATCAAATTGATATCAAGATTCGGCTGTAATCCACGCAGAGCATCCTGAATGACGGATCTACTTCTGTTATCGGTAGCGCAGCCCTTAATGGTTCCGTCATCACGGACACCAATGAGTATTTTCCCTCCGCCTGAATTTGCAAAAGCACAGACCTCTTCAAGAAAGGATTTATCCAGAGATTCTTTAAATTCCAGATGATAGCCCTCGCCCGCTTCAATCAGTTCCTTGATTTTTAATTCCATCTTACGCCGCCAATGCTTCGTTTAATTCGTCGATAATCGTATTCATGCTCTCCCCAAACAACTGCCACATCCTGCCCCGGCCGCCGCCGGCATCAAAGGGGGTGTAATCCAAGTCGTCTATATCCACATGCACCGAAGTGGCAATCTGGTCTTTGAGCATATAGAGCCACTCCATCTGATCTTTGGTAAACTTCAAGGTTCCGGCCTGCTTTTTAAACAGCCACTTCTGAAAGTTTTTGTCCACGGTTTTATCAAACGGGGTTAACGCCGTATCAATGCCCGCCACCCTACGGATCAATGAGACCAGCGCCACCATCTCGTTTTTCGGCTGGCCGCTCACACTTTCCAATTGTTCATAGGCACGCCACACATGCAGGGGGGCAAGGGCGGGTTTATCAGCGACAACGCTTTCCACAAGCTCTTTTATCATGGTAAAAGTGAGTTCCCGTCGCCGGAACGGCTGCCCGTAAAAGATCTGCAACGCGGTAATCTCGTCTTTGTGGCTTTCAATCCATTCCTTAAATGCGTTGATGGTTTCGCCGGCTTTGTCTTTATTGTTTTTGTCCCAGCCCACATTGACCAATTCGTCGGGATTAACAAGGTCGATTTTCTGCTCGTGTACCTTGCGGACGTTTTCGATATATTCATTGACTTCGCCGGTAAAGACCGATGCTGCTTTGTTCTGCAAATCGGTTTCCAGCTCTTTATATTTCTTTTCTATGTCAAGCGGCACAGCCTCCGGCATCTCCTGTTCCACCTGTTCCCGCAGATCTTCCAGTGTGTCAGGATTATAGGCATTGAGCAGGTCTTTGACCACCTGCGAAACGCCGATGCCGCCGGTTTTTTCTATAAATTTGGCGTGTTCTTTTTCGGTGATTTGTTTATCAAGCCGTGTCAGACGGTTTGCCAGGGAGGTAAAAAGTTCTTCATCCCTCGCGCCAACGGCAATAGCGCCCAACAAGTCCTTCAACGCGACGCCGGGCTTTTTTTCCAAAGGCCGGCTGTCGGTTTTAAGGCTTTTGGTAACACCGATGGAATCCACAATGACAAAATGGTCTTTGGTGATCTTTGCCGAAGGAGAAACCTTTTTCAAATCATCAAAATTAATGACCCGTGTGCCGCGGCCTTTCATCTGCTCAAAGTAGTTGCGGCTTTTCACATCGCGCATGAAAAGGAGGCACTCCAGGGGTTTGACATCGGTTCCGGTGGCGATCATATCCACCGTTACAGCAATGCGCGGATGATAATCGTTTCGGAATTGAGCCAGCACCGATTTGGGATCTTCGCCTTTTTCAATCACCTTTCCGCCGGCATCTTTTTTGTCCTTATCGGCGGTATACGTTATTTTTTTGCAGAAGCGGTTTTCTTCGTTGAACTCGTCACGCACAATATCAATGATATCATCGGCGTGGCTATCGGTCTTGGCGAATATAAGGGTTTTGGGCACCTCAAATACCCCGTCCTTATCAATGCGATCCGGGAACATCAAAGGCAAATGCTCTCTGAAAGTTGAAATGACTTTACGAATCTGGTTCGGATTGACGATATCCTTATCCAACTGCTGCGATGAATAAGTTTCGTCCTCATCCTGTAATTCCAAGCGTTTTTTCCGGGACAGCCGTTCCCGGTGTTCGATGTATTCACCTTTCCAGAGAGTTGCCCCTTTTTTGGAGATTTTCGTTTCAATCAGATAGACATCGTAGCCCACATTCACACCATCAGCCACCGCCATTTCATGGGAATACTCAGAAACAATATTCTGCTGAAAGTAAGCAAAGGTTCTATTATCCGGCGTCGCGGTGAGTCCCACCTGAAAGGCGTCAAAATAGTCCAGCACCTGCATCCATAGGTTATAGATACTGCGGTGGCATTCGTCGATGACTATAAAATCAAAGTATTCCGGCGGAAGCTTTTCATTGTATTCAACCGGCGGAACCTCCTTGGGCTGCCATCGTTCGTTCGGGTTTTCTTCTTCCTCGCTCTCTTCCAGATCCCGGCCTTTTAAAACGGCATACAACCGCTGAATGGTGCTGATATAGACATGGTTATCATCGGGGATGTATTTCGATTTGAGGCGATGGACGCCATAGAGTTCGGTAAATTTCCGGTTATCATCATTGGGCAGATAGGACATGAATTCCTGTTCTGCCTGTTCACCCAGGTTTTTGGTATCCACCAGAAATAGTATCCGTTTTGCCTGCGTGTATTTCAAAAGCCGATAGACAAAGGTGATTGCGGTATATGTTTTGCCCGAACCGGTAGCCATTTGTATCAAGGCGCGCGGTTTGCTGTTTTTGAATGATTTTTCCAGTTTGGTAATGGCGTTAACCTGGCAATCTCTCAGTTTGGCGGCAGGCAGCTCATTCAGGTTAAGCAGCGAAGCTCTGAGTGATTTCGGTTTTTTAAGCCATTCACGGATGGTTTCTGGGCGGTGAAACGAAAACACCGTTCTTGCTCTCGGTTTTGGATCATGGAAATCAGTTATCTTTGTTACGGTACCGGTACTGATATACACGAAAGGCAGTTTTTCATTATTCAGGTACTTTAATTTGGCACCGGCATATCCTTCGGCCTGATCTTCATGAACCGTCAGGGTATCGCCTTCCTCTTCCCGCTTGGCCTCAATAACCCCGACAGGTTTGCCGTCCACAAAGAGCACATAATCAGCGGGCCCAACATCGGTTCTATATTCCCGAACCGCAACGCCGGCATTGGCCTGAAGATTAATTTTTTTATGATCCTGAACGACCCAGCCACAGGTTGCAAGTTGCTTATCAATGTTATCTCGTGCAATCTGTTCCGGGGTCTGATTCATCTTTTCCACCTTCCAATTCATCTTCTCATGCGCCCAGAAAATTCGCCGGGCGCTCTTGGGTGGGTATTAATTCTTCCTCAATTCAGCTTTTTATTTTCATTCCAAGCGCGGAGCGTCCATCCAACGTAGAGTTGAGTGACGAGTGCTACTGCAGGATAACAACGTGCTTAAAACTAATTTGCATACCTAAAACAATGCTACCTAAAAAAGCGTCCTGTGGCACTCGTTCAATCTCCAACCACTTGATAGAGTACATCGTGTTAAAATATTGAACATCGTTAAGTGTTATTACTGCTAATCCATAAGCCTGAACCAGTCCTTGACGACAAGGTTCAATCTAACAATTTCGTCCTCAGCAAGCGGGCAACAATGTGCAATTGGGCCACGAAGTTGATTTAAGCTTGCCATGATTTTTGAAAAGGCTTTGGGGTTTTTGAATAGAGGTGAAAATGCCTCCCAATTATCTTGAACAATTGAGGTAAGTTCACCAAATGTTGTGTAGTCAATTTTAAGCTCGGATCTTTCAGTAAAACCTGACTCTAGTTCCTTCTTCATATTGGCCTCTACATTCTTTTTTATATCATCTCTAACTTTAGAATCCCACCAATTATCAGAGTATTTTTCTTTCATAAGTTGAACTATTAAACTTCTGATCGATTTTTCAAGACAATAAAAGACTTCATAGTGCCTCGCCATTTCTTTTGCTTCTATTCGAAATGCCGAGTCGAACTGAGCATAGTAGTCTTGTTCCTTGATTGGCTCCTTTTCTTTTCTTCCTAAATCAAGGTCCAAATCATTCTCAACTTTATCAAGGCGATTCTCAGTAAGCGAGTTTGCCAATACAAATAGTCTTATTTTAGCTTCGATATCCATGTTAACCCTTCAAAAGGTTTTCGCGTAGCGACTGAAAAATTGCATTGTAAACAGAAGGATCGTCCGTTTTTGGAAGCACTAAGTTTATAGTGTAGTTCAACCCCAAATCTACTTTCTTATTTTCTGTTTTCTCGACCTCAGGCACAATGAATTTTTTTACTACACTCTCTTCAGATTCAGTTTCGTTAGGTTTATTCTCGAAATCCGCCAAAGCTTTTGTATTGAAGAATGTGGACACAATTAACTCAACAACTTTTGAATCTTGAGACTCACCTGTAGCCTCCATTACAAGGCCTTTAAAGCTTTTTTTGTCAAGTTCATGACAATATTCATTTCTAGAATACAACTCCGAGTATCCATTTCTTATAGCGCGAGCTATGCTTGTCTTAGAAGAAGTTGGATTTCTAAATGTCTTGTAAAGTTGCGTTGGTGTTCCATCGCTGTTCAGTAATCCAGTCTTTTTCGCCCAAGAAATAAATGTTCGGTAATTACCTCCTTTAAAGCCAAGCTTAGTAGAGAGAAAATCACCGTTGAAATTTTCTGGGGTTCCAGCCTCCTTAATTTTATCCAATATTTTTGCGATAGAACCTGGTGCTGACATGTAAGGTATGTTTATTTGTGCCATATTATATCCTCCTTAGCTTTCATTGCCTTAATTGCTTGATAAATTTTGCCTTAACGACGCAATTCAGCGGCGTGGTTTTTGCGTCCGCTTAAATAGCCTTGTTAAGTTTTTTTTGCTTTATTTGCCCAGTAATCGTGGACCTTATTAAACTCATTGATCCAACAAAGCAGAACATCTGAAGTATTTTTGCCCAGCGACTTTGCAAGTTCAAAGAAACCTGGACCAGGTTGCATATCACCGCTTTTGTGAACAACGATTGCGGTTAGCATTCCCCTTGCAGCTTTGTCCTCTGCGGTACTGATTTCCCCTAGCATGTGAAACATCCTTGGGTCATGCGCCTCGATTTGAATTGCAGTAATTTGTGATGCCAATTCTGAATAGGCAATACGTCCTTTTCGACGCGCCACATCAGTTAGCACTTTGGTCGCTTGTGCCTTGGCTTTTTCCCAATCAGGTCCGGCATATCCGTATTTATTGAGCATAGTTTTATCCTTGCAGTTAACAATTAATATGCGTAACATTTAATATCCGGTTCTGAAAACACCTGCACTTCGGATTTCCTGTTCTTTATTCCAATATTTATATAAAATCAAATAAGTTCTATTGATGGTCTGCGTAAAATGTGTTTATTATCGGAAAAAAGGAAAATAACATGGGATGGATAACAAAAACCTTCAGGATTTGGACCCCGCTCATTGTTCTTTTCACCTGCCTGATCCTTGCCGGCTGTGAAGGTACCGACAGCCGTGAAAAGGTAGATGACACGGTCAAGGAACTCAGCGGGCAGAAAAACATCGAACGCTTTGACCAGATGAAAAAAGATATCGACAAAATCAATAAACAGCAGGCAGATCGTTTGAAAGAACCGGAATGATTATGGAAGGCTATTAAATAATATGAAATTATCATCAGAACTTCAGGAGCAGATACTTGCAAGGGCAAACAAGATCCCGATCGTTAATACGCTGCAAATCAAAATCGTTTCCCTTTCCGATGGTTATTGCGAAACTGTCGTCCCGAGAAAGTTATGTTACGACGGAGTCTTCGAATCCTTCCATGGCGGATTATTGATGACCATTGCAGACAGCACGGCCTGCTTCGCCATCTTCACAAAAACAGGACCCTTTGTCAAATTGACCACCACCGATATGAATATACGGTTTCTGTCCCCCTGCCTGAGCGACGTTACTGCCAAAGCAAAAGTGATAAAGCTGGGCCGGACTTTATGCCCGGTTTCAGTTGACCTTTTTGATGCGGCCGGCAAACATGTTGCAGTTGCCCAGGTTAATTATATGATATTGATGGACTCGTAAGAAGCCCATCAGCAGGCCGATGGCGATTAAGCCCCGGCATGGGATGAGGGTGGAACCGCTTGAATTTACTTCAAGCGGCGGGAGAGTCCGCCTCAGGCGGATTTCCCGCCAAGTAAAAAGTCGTTTTTTGACTTTTTATGAAGGCATCAATTGGATAACCTGCCTTTAAACGACCTCTGAAATCAATCCGGATAGCTGAATCTAAGCAGCGAGTTCATTCCCCGCCGAAGGTCCGCCGTGGCGGACTTGCTGCAGAGCAATTCAAAAGACTGGAGGCTTTTTATAAAAGTCATCATAATTATAGCAAATATATCTTGACCATGAATGCCATTTCACCTAAATATTTGACAGTTTGGAGAAAAGTTCCCTTTATTTAAACAACAGTGAGTTAATAATGATCAATATAACACTTCCGGATGGTAACATAAAAAGTTTTGAAAGCTCCCCTACAGGCCTTGATGTGGCAAAAAGCATTTCAGAGGGTCTTGCCAGAAACTGCGTGGCAATGGAGCTTGATGGAAAGCTTGTCGATTTAAATACTGTTATTTCAAATGATTCCAAAGTAAGACTTGTTACGTCAGGAGACAAGGAGGCTCTTGAAATCCTTCGCCACAGTGCGGCGCATGTCATGGCCCAGGCTATCCTCCATATATATAAGGATGCAAAGCTGACGATAGGTCCGGTTGTCGAGGATGGCTTTTATTATGACATAGACATGGAACCTGTATCAAAGGAAAATTTCGATAAGATTGAAGCCGAAATCAGTCGTATTATAAGCGCAAAAATCCCTTTCAAACGAAAAGAGGTTTCAAAAGCAGAAGCCCTCGCTTTTTATCAAAACGAACCGTATAAACTTGAACTAATCTCCGAACTGAAAGACGGAACCATCTCTTTATATGAACAGGGCGATTTTACCGATTTATGCAGAGGTCCCCATCTGCCGCATACCGGATTCATAAAAGCCATAAAGCTCATGAAGATCTCGGGCGCTTACTGGAGAGCTGATCAGACAAAGGCTCAGCTCCAGAGGATCTACGGAACCGCTTTTTTTTCAAAGAAAGAGCTTGATAACTATCTTCATTTCATTGAAGAGGCAATCAAGAGAAATCACCGCAAAATTGGAGTCGCTCTTGATCTTTTCAGTTTCCATGATGAGGCCCCCGGAATGCCCTTTTTTCACCCTAAAGGGATGAATATATGGGGAGCCTTGATCGACTACTGGAAAGCGGAACACAGGGCAGCAGGTTACGTTGAAACAAAGACGCCTATCATGTTGAACCGGTCGCTTTGGGAAAGAAGCGGCCACTGGGAGAATTACCGCGAAAACATGTACACATCCGTAGTGGATGAGACCGAATATGCGATAAAGCCGATGAACTGCCCCGGAGGAATGCTTCTCTATGCCATGAAACCTCATTCTTACAAGGATCTGCCCTTGCGGGCCGCTGAAATAGGCCTTGTTCACAGGCATGAATTGAGCGGAGTCTTATCGGGTCTTTTCAGGGTAAGAGCGTTTCACCAGGATGATGCCCATATATTCATGACACCGGACCAGATTGAAGGTGAAATACTCGGAGTGCTGAAACTCGTCGAGCGGATCTACAGCACATTCGGGCTTGGTTTCCATCTTGAGCTCTCAACACGCCCCAAAAAATCGATAGGAACAGATGCGCAGTGGAATGTCGCCACGGAAGGATTGAAATCGGCTCTTGCAGCTTACGGAATGGATTATAAAACGAATGAAGGAGACGGCGCATTTTACGGACCCAAAATAGACATACATATAAAAGACGCCCTCGGAAGAACGTGGCAGTGCGGCACGATTCAGCTTGACATGGCATTGCCGGAAAGGTTCGATCTGACCTACGTCGACAAAGATAATGAAAGACGCCGCCCGATAATGATTCACAGGGTTATTTACGGATCCATAGAGAGATTTTTCGGAATATTGATTGAGCATTTCGCCGGCAAATTCCCCATCTGGATGGCTCCCGTACAAGCAGTACTCCTTCCCATAAATGACGAGCTTGTATCATACGCGAAAGAGATTCAAGCCATTCTCGAAAAAGAGGGAATCCGGACGGAGATTGACGGCAGGACGGAAAGCCTTAAAAAGAAAATAAGAGACGCCCAGATCAACTATGTTCCCCTGATAATCACATGCGGAGCAAAAGAAAAGGAATCGGGGACAGTTTCTGTCAGAACTTTAAGCGGCAAAGTCAAATTTGGTGTCGCAATCGATGACTTTGTAAAAATTACGCTTTCCCATATCCGGGAAAGAAAGCCTGATCCGGAAATCTTTACGGATTAAGGGCTTTTTACGAGTCTCCCAGTGAGACCTTTGCATAACACCCTCTTTTGCCCGATTACTGCGTCAGGCTCAAATTTCAATCCTCGAAATACTGAATGTATTCCTGTGGTTGAAATTATCGCCTTCCTTGTACTTGAGCAAAATTGGATGTTTTTCAAAGGTCTCCCAGTATCTAAGGCCTGTTTATTTTCCACTTCCAATCTATCCGGAACCTGCCTGAGAAGCTCAATCATTTTAAGCTTTGTCAAAATCTGAACGGCATTTTTATACTGAACTCCAGGAGATAAATTAGGAAAAAATTTATTATGTTTTAATTCTTGACAAGGGGTGTTTTAAACAGCTAATACGACCGAGATAAAATCATAAAAGTTGGTATGACTTTTTTTATGTAAATACAGAGAGGTTATAGTCAATGTTTCCCCAGATGATGCAATCAGGCTTGTACGATTTTTTCTTTGTCTTCATATTTTTCATCATATCTATTGCATTATCGCTCGTAATGGTCACCTTCAACGCACTGATCGGCCCCAATTTCATGGGGGAGAAAAAGACTGATACCTATGAAAGCGGGATGGCTCCGATAAAGACCGCGTGGATGCAGTTCGGGGCTTCCTATTATCTTTTTGCCCTTATATTTTTAGCCTTTGATGTGGATGTGCTATATCTTTTTCCGGTGCTTCTGACCTATCAGAGAGGAACCGGATTCTCCGAACTGACAGCCTTGATTCTCTTTCTCTTTGTGATATCGCTTGCTATTGTTTATGCTTGGCGAAAAGGAGTTTTCATATGGCGGTAAAGGATAGTTCCCCGATATGCATGCCTTCTAATGATCGTTCGGCTGATCATTCGGCGGAATTAAAGGAAAGCCCTGCCATCCTGGGATTTGCCGTCCTGCAGGATCTGCTGAACCTTGCCAGGGTCAATTCCCTCTGGCCTATGACCTTCGGCATCGCCTGCTGTTCCATAGAGATGATGGCCGCAGGCATGGCGCGTTTTGACCTGGACCGCTTCGGAATCATTTTCAGGTCCACACCGCGCCAGTCCGATGTTATGATAGTGGCCGGAACCATATCCCATAAATTCGTGCCGATCATCAAAACCCTCTGGGAGCAGATGCCCGGCCCGAAGTGGGTCATTGCAATGGGCAATTGTGCTATTTCCGGAGGACCTTTTGCCTATGAGGGTCAGTATGCCATAGTAAACGGGGCGGACAAGTTCCTTCCTGTGGATATTTATGTTCCCGGATGCCCTCCGCGTCCGGAAGGGCTTATCCAGGGATTACTTCAATTACAAAAAAAGATTACAAAAGGGACAATCGATGCCAACCGAAGGGCAGAAAAAGCTGCTCGAAGAGCTAAAAAATAGTTTGACCGTGGCATTACCGGAAGGACGGATAACCTCAGGCGATTATGCCAGAACAGGCTGTCACCTGGAGGTGCGTCTGAGCGATGCGGGAATGCGGAGAACAGCCGCGGTAATGAAGGATAATCGTTTTTACTTAGAGACCATTACTGCTGTGGATTTTCCCGGTTCTTTTGAACTGATTTATCTGTATTCCACCTGTCATGATGATATCTGTCGTGTGATTGCCCG
>JAGVOC010000037.1 GCA_020052975.1 Desulfobacterales bacterium
CTTTTTCAGGGATGATGCTTTAACGTCCATGCCTATGGAATTTATTGAAGAACTTAGCTCGGAACTTAAAGAGATAAATTTACCCTTCACATGCTCTGGCGTTATGTCGTCAACCCCGAAGTTTAAAGAAAAGCTTACACTCTTGCGCAACGCCGGCTTTGTTGGAGTTAAAATGGGAATCCAGTCAGGATGTGAACGTGTCCGCAGAGAAGTTCATACCAGGCCGGAGTCAAATAAGACTATTGTCTGGGGGGCATCTGTCTTAAATTCGTTAAAATTTGATAAAATTAATTATTACATGATTACTGACAATCCCTATGAAAGCGAAGACGAACTTGTAGAATCAATCCGCTTTACAAGCCGCCTGCCCCGTCCCTTTTCATTGAGTCTCTTTTCGTTGAACTTCTATCCGGGTACCGCCCTCTATCACCGTGCACTTCAAGACGGGATTATTGAAAATAAAGAAGAGGCTCTTCAGGAATCTACAATGGTTTTTAAAAATACCTACTTAAATAAAGTATTCCTTTTAGTCAGACATCTCGAACTTCCACCAAAATTGGTGGATTATCTGACTCATAAAGAGAGATATAAAAATCCTAAATTCCAAAAAAAATTCGATAGGTTGTGGCGTTACCTATTTAGTTCCTCCGAATGTCACCGTGGTTTGGAAGTTCCTAAATTGCCATTATTGAGGATGCTTAAACGAAAAAGAGGTATTAATGAGTTCATGAGTCACACATTCGGACTTCTGAACTTTAGATGGTTGTTATGGATTATTATGAACAGATCCTTCTCTTTCTATCACAGGCTATTTATAACACCCCGTGTGGTAAATAATGCGTTGAAATAAGGAAGAACAGATAAAAGACTACTCGACAGAATGATCTAACACATGAAGTGTATCTTTATAATTCTTGATTCAGGCTCTGCTATTAGAAACATGTTGCGAACCGATGTCTTTAAAATACTAAAGACACATAGTGACCTGAAAATAGTGATCTTTTCTCCCATTACAAACGACGAATTTAAAGAAGAATTCAGCGCTGAGAATGTTTTTATTGAACCAACCCCCAGAAGGAAACCAAATCCTGTTATTAACCTATTACGGTCAATTAAAAAAGACCTCTGGGCATATAACACAAACCTGTTTACTTTCAAACAAAAGAGAGAAAAAAGAAAAGGGAGATTTATCAGAAGGTCTGCCCTGAAAGCATTAACAGGTAAAAGCTCTAACAGAGGGCTTGACTCTTATATAAAGTTTCTTGAAAGGCTGGAATTGTTTTTTACCCCATCGATTGCAGACGATTACTTTAAAAAATATAAACCGGATTTAATATGCTACACAAGTATTTACTCAAACTACCTCTGCATTGAGGTACAGGGACAAAAGAGAGGAATAAAAACGATTTGTCTTATTCAAAGCTGGGATAACCCTACATCGAAGGGGCCTTTTCCTGTGAGGCCTGATAGAGTCGCAGTCTGGAATAATATCCTTAAAGGTGAAGTAGTTAATCATCACAACTTTGCAGAAGATAAAGTCTTCATATCAGGCGCTCCACAATTTGACATTTATACTGATAAGGCAAATTTTCTTCCAAAGGACAAGTTCTTTAAAAAATGGGGGCTTGATCCCGACAGAAAACTGATTACATATACAACCGGCACACCAGGAACCGCCCCTTTTGACCATGAGGTTATTGAATTATTATATGAGGCCTTTCAGAAGGATTCCTTCATTAACCCATCCCAGCTATTGATACGGTTACACCCTAAAGACAAATATGACTATTATAAGAAATTTGAAGATAAACCTTACGTTGTGATACAACGGCCCGGACGACCTGCCCAAACAAACGATAGTTGGAATCCAACGCGGGAAGACATGTATGGGCTTGCTGAGCTGATGAATTATTCTGATGTAGTAATCAATGTGGCGTCTACAATAACTATCGACGCCGTGGCATTTGATACCCCTGTAGTTAATGTTGCCTTTGATGGCTACAAGACAAAGCCGTATAAGGATTCCTGTAAAAGATACTACGATTATGATCATTATAAAAATATTGTAAAAACCGGCGGGGTAAAAATCGCATACTCTATAGGAGAACTGATAGATTATACGAATCTGTATCTTAAAAATCCATCCATCGATGCTGAAGGAAGGGAAGCAATAAGAGAGGAACAGTGCTGGAAGCTTGATGGAAATTCCGGAAGGCGAATTGCTGAATATATAGTTCAATACTTAAATGAGGGCAGATGAGCATATTTGAGAAGATGCTTACAGACAGAAGATGGCTTTATAGACCCTGGCTCCCTTTTCTTAAGGCAGTGGAAGGTGATGCTTTTTCAAGATATGAACTGACCCTCCCAGTATTAGACCTTGCTTGTGGCGATGGCACTTTTACAATATCAATCTAT
This sequence comes from Desulfobacterales bacterium, assembly GCA_020052975.1. Next base: position 2,419 of record JAGVOC010000037.1, read on the forward strand.
GACAAAAAAATAAATGTAGGGCTGGATATGGACATGGAAAGCCTCACGAAGGCCAGTGGAAAATACCATTCGATTACTCAGGCCGATGCAACCCATTTACCATTTAAAGAAAAAACCTTTCAGATGATTATAAGCTCCTGTGCTGTAGAACACATACCTAATTTGAAAGATCTTTTATTGGAAATTTATAAAGTGCTTAAACCTGGTGGAAAGTTCATATTTTCTATACCGAGTGTTAACTTTGGGGACATGCTTTTAAAAACAAGGTTACTGAGAGCACTTGGATTAGAAAAACAGGCTAACGAGTATGTAAAGGACAAGAATCGCAGGAGCGTGCATATTCATCTATACGAATTAAAAGAATGGAAAGGAATCCTAACCTCTTGTAATTTTAAGTTGTTATCTCATGAATATTGTCTTAGCAGTAAGGTTATGCTGCTGTGGAGCTTTATGACATCGTTTGTATTCAAGCTTTTCTTCCTTCCATTCAGGATAGTCAGGGATTATGATATAAAGCCATCAGACAATTTACTCCGTGTTATTTTAAAGAAACTCTTTGAGGGAATCATTGCTCGTGAAAGCAATAAAAAACTGTTATCCGGCGGATATTTAATTCTGGTTGTAACACGTGAATAGGGAAAAACTAACAGTTACCATTATTACTTACAATGAAGAAGAGAATATAAGGGACTGCCTTCAAAGTGTCAAATGGGCAGACGAAATTGTCGTAGTTGATGCAGAAAGCACCGACAGAACCGTTGAAATCTGCAAAGAATATACAGACAAAGTTTTTTTAAATCCCTGGCCGGGACACAAAGAGCAAAAGAATTTTGCTATAAGTAAGGCATCAAATCTCTGGGTATTCAGCATTGACGCTGATGAAAGAGTTCCTGACGAGCTTAAAAACTTTATACTTGAGGAACTGAAAAATCCTGTTTTTGACGGCTACCGCTTTCCGAGGCAGAACTATTTTCTTGGAAAATGGCTCAGGCACGGAGGATGGTATCCTGATCATGTTTTGAGATTATTTAGAAAAGATAAGGGCTCTTTTGGGGGTATCAATCCCCATGATAAGGTCATCGTTAAATCAGGAAAAGTAGCTACGGTTTCAGTGCCGATAATTCATTATACCTATAAATCCATATCGCAATATGTGTCAAAACAGAATTTATATTCAAGCATATCTGCTAAGCAACTGCCTGTATCGAATAAAAAAGTGACTATTTCATTGTTTAAGGTAGTGGTAAAGCCAGTCTGGAAATTTATTGAAACATACTTTATTAAGGCAGGCTTTATGGACGGCATTCGTGGGCTTATTACCGCAATCGGGGCATCGTATGCATCGTTTTTAAAGCAGATCAAGATATGGGAGATCAATAATCTTTCCCGGGAGTGAATTTTCTCATCCACATATCTTCTCCATCCATCATTTTTTACCATCTCTCGGGCTTTCAAACTGACACATTTTTCTGAATTCTATCCAGTTTTGCCTGAAACATTGACGGCTTCGTAAAAAGTCTGAAAGTGCCATTTTTGTCATTGCGAGCGAAGCGAAGCAATCTATAACTTATTGATATTTATTTGAGATTGCTTCGTCGCTTTGCTCCTCGCAATGACTGGCATGGACTTTTTACGACTTCATCAAACTTTAATGGATTAAGAATTATGTCATTTGCCAGACCAGAAATAATAAGACCCCCAAGTGAACATGCTAGTTACTTTCTACCCTTGACATCAGGATGCTCAAATAATACATGTTCTTTCTGTGCTTACTCCTTTTCAAAGCTCGGCATTCGCGAACTCGATGAGGTCAAACAGGAAATCGACGCCATGTCGCTGTACGCGAATCAGCGTATGTGGGTAGCGGGGCAACCAGATATCGTATACCTAATTCTCCGTAGCTGGAACGGCAAGAAAGTATTTCTCCAAGATGGAGATGCCCTGGTCTATCCATATCCCAAGCTGATTGAGGCGTTGCAGTATCTCAATCAAAAATTCCCTGCCATTGAACGTATTGCTAGCTATGCCACACCTCGTGACATTCTGAGACGAAGTCTGAAAGAACTTAAGACGCTCAAGGAACAGAAGCTTGGAATCCTTTATATGGGTGTGGAAAGCGGCGACGATGAGGTGTTGCAGAAGATACAAAAAAACGCCGATCATAATCAGATGGTTGAGGCCGCAAAAAAAGTTAAGGAATCGGGCATCCTCCTGTCGGTTACAGTTATACTCGGGCTTGGCGGAGTCAAAGGCAGTGAAAAGCACGCACTGGAAACATCAAGAATTCTGACAGAGATGGATCCTGATTATGCCGGAGCATTGACCTTAACCTTAATTCCCGAAACAGGACTTCATAAAGAATGGAAACACGGTGAGTTCGAAATGATCACTCCTTTTGATTCTCTGTGGGAGTTAAAAACGATTATAGAAAATTCAACCTTC
>JAGVOC010000304.1 GCA_020052975.1 Desulfobacterales bacterium
ATCCGGCTAAGGCCCGATGATTTCTGCGAACCGCCCATTGCGGACCCGCATGATGGGTGGTGTGGGGGCTGGGGGTTAATTACCCCCGGCTACCCGATTCGATTTTATACAATTGGCATTGATGACCCAGTCACAGTAAACAACCATGATGAAGGATGTTCACGAAGAATATTACGCCGACGGTCCTGATAGTCCATCAATCCTTTCGTCAGCCCACCAATAGTGACAATAGTACCAGAAATAGGCTCCAGAGTTACCGCAGCTGTAGCCATAAGAACTGAAAAACTAAATTCTTTTGAAAGTAAAACTGAGGCTGCAGATCGTCCGAGCGCACGCTTTAACTCTTTAAGATCCTTTTCTATTGTATCATCAAAGCCTTCAACTAAATCTCTTACCGTATTTGGGTTTCCAGCATGAGAGCAAATATCTGACGCAGTCTGATCAACCAAGTTAAGAAAGGTCCGCCGTAAATCCTGAAGCAACTTATCTTCATTTTTCCGTATAGTTATCAATTTGCTGAGTCGCACATTTTCGAAATTCGGTCCTTTAAGGCTTAGGGCAATTAACCTCTTATGCCAGTCTTCTTGTTTCGTTTTAACCTGACTATCTGAGTCAATAAGTATGTTTGCAAGCGTTCGATAAGGGTCGTTCTGATCTGTCACTAATCGTTTTAGACCTTGTGAACAACATACTGCAAGAATAGACATCATGTAATATCCGAATAAAGGTCCAGTGGAAGCTCGATGCACTTCATCTTTGTTGCTGACAACCTTAGCTAATTTCGAATCAGACAGCATTCCCCAGGTTTCCTTTAGCAATTTTTCAGGATAGAAATTATACGCAAGATCAGGCCGTTCAAGTTCAAAATTGAGCTTACTTGGCAAAGGCCCGTTACAAAGATCCTTAAGCTCCTCATGTGCATTTTTCTTGTCTTCCTCCGTGGGAACATAGTTTCTTGCTATTATTTCAAGAGCTTCTTTCGAATCACGTGTTTTTCCAATAGGACGAAACTCTTGATATGGCACAATGAAATCCACAGTATCCCACAGAAACAAGGCAGTTTTTAAAAAAGATTCGTTTTCGGGGCCAGTGAATGGATAGTACAGTGCTGATTGCATTTTGATTTCTTCCAATCGAACATTTATTTTTATGCGTATTCCACGTTTTGATAAAAGACTATTACTTCTCAGGCAGATTGTCAATGAATTTTGACACTTAAAAACTGCTTTCAGTTGTCCAAACAAACCCGGCCACCTCAGTTGATTCGGCTCAAGAAAGGGATAGTAGTTCCATGACAGCAAAACTATTCATCGGCGGTACTAACATGGAACCGCCGAAATCAAGCTCGGCAAGCTGCTGAAGGATATGCCGAAGAATGAAGGCGGATGGATACAGAAAAAGGTAAAGGAATCTTGCAGTACCAAAAACGAACCGCAAGAAAAAGACCAGCCACCCACCTATGCAGAGCTCGGCCTTGGCGGCTTGGTCACGAGCCTTGTCCAAGTGTGGGACATTTTCCACACTTGCGCCAGGTTGCTTGCCCTTGCGGATCTGCATCCTCTTCTTCGCCTCTTTCGCAAAATGCGGCTCGATCTCGACCCCCAGCGCTATCTTTTGCTCTTTCGTCAGGTGCCGCCGTGCCAGGTTCGCCGCGATAATGTATGCGACCGGACTGTCGCCCTTGTACTCAGTAAACTTAGGCTTAACTCCCAACATCCTCTCCCGTTTCCTGTCGCCACTTTTCATCGAGCGCCCGCTCCGCCGCTTCCGGAGTCATAGCGTCCAGGCCAAGCCTTTTGCGGCGCTCTTCGTAGCTCTCGATAGAATGTTTGACATCGACCTTTTCTTTCAGGTGCCCGCGCAGCTTCAACCCTGTGACCAGATATTTATGCCGGGTATCGTGATCAGCGATCTCGATAAAGTCCCTTGTCATAGAATTTGCATCCTTCATTCCCTCGCCATTCGGCGCTATTACCATGGCGGAAATCACTTTGTCGGCTTTAAGGCCCGCCTTGAGAGTATTGAGCAATTCCGAATCTGTCAGCCCTAAATCGTCCATAAGTTCTTTTATTGCTTGAATAACCCTACCTTTTCCAAACACGACATCGGGCCTATGGTTGGCCGTACTTTCGCTGTAACCTGCCAAAACTAAAGCATTTCCCTTCGTCATTCCTGCTGCCAGATTTTTAACAGCCTTGCGCTCCTTAATGCTTAAAGGTTTTTCTTTTGGAATTATTTTCTTTTTTCTCAATGGCGTACGTGGTTTTTTGGCCTTAGTTTTGGATTGAACGGGCCTTTTTCCCTCAGGCTTCTTTTTATCCCACCTGAACTTTACCTCGTACTGGATAAGATGCGTGAAGAACTCCTTCGAAACATCGGTTTTACAGGCCAAGCATTTGACCACTGGCGGGAAGACCTGCCATTGCCCTGACCGTCTGAACCGGACAGGGATCTGTGCTTTGCATTTCGGGCATTGAAAGTCTATTTTGTTCGGAGGGCTCATTCGATGCTTTTCCTTTCCTGTGATATCTGTTTTATGCCAGACATATCTTCACCCGTGAATGAAATCATTGTCGCTGGTTATGTTTTAGTACAGTATGTAATAGGGGGGGATGTCTGTGTTTGGGTATGGTTGCCACTAACTCATACTCAAATGTTGTATTGCGTTCACATTGTACTGATGATCGGGCCGCCGGGTTCGGGGAAGACCATGCTCGCGAGAAGACTCCCGACAATACTTCCCGGTATGACTTTTGACGAGGCCCTTGAGACAACGCGGATACACAGTGTTGCCGGACTGCTGAGGGACGGGAGGCCGCTTCTTGCAATCAGGCCGTTCCGTGCCCCGCAC
>JAGVOC010000451.1 GCA_020052975.1 Desulfobacterales bacterium
GAGGGCTGCCCGTAACCTGTTGGGTGATTCATAGAAGACAAGAGTCCTTTTTTCTTCTGCCATCTTTTCAATAAGCTTCTTTCTTGCCGTGATTTTGTTTGGCAGAAAGCCCTGGAATACAAAACTGTCTGTAGGGAGCCCTGATATGCTAAGCGCAGTAATTACGGCTGATACCCCCGGAATAGGGATAACTGATGTTGAACTTTGGAGTGCGAGTTTAATGAGGTGATAACCAGGGTCTGAAATACCAGGGGTGCCGGCATCTGAAACAAGAGCTACATTCTCTCCGGTTTCCAGTCTGTCTATGAGTTGTTTGCCTTTGATAAGTTTATTGTATTCGTAATAGCTGGTCAAAGGGGTTTTAATACTGTAATGGTTAAGTAGAATCCTTGTCCTCCTTGTGTCTTCAGCGGCAATCAGATTAACTTCTTTTAGTGTTCGCAAAGCCCTAAAGGTAATATCCTCCAGATTGCCTATAGGTGTTGCAACGATATACAATGTTCCTTTAGGTGTGGAAGGGGTATTCTCGTCCATGATTTTTACTCATTCACCCAATAATCTGCCAACACCTCAGCCTGTTTAAGCACTGTATCAACGGCTTTTTGTTGTTTGTCCGGCGGGTATCCGTATTTATTCAAAGTACGTCTCACGATGACCATGAGTTTTGCTCTGGCGCTTTCCTTCATTGCCCAGTCTATGGTGGCGTTCTTGCGGACTTTATCGGCGATTTCACGGGCTATGCTTTTCAGTGTTTCATCGCCTAAAAGCTTTACCGCGCTGTCATTGATTTCCAATGCGGTATAGAATGCAAATTCGTCTTTAGTTAATTTTAGCTTCTCTGCCAAACCGTCTACGGTTCGGATTTGCCTGGCGATTGCCAATAATTCTTCGATAATTTCCGCGGTTGTCAAGAGGTTGTTCTGGTACTTCTTTATTGATGCCTCAAGCATATCCAGAAGATTTTTCCCTTCTGTAATATTGAATTTCAGCCGTACCTTGATTTCATCATTGAGAATCTTCTTCAAGAGTTCAATGCCAAGGTTTTTGTGCTTCATATCCTTTACTTCCTTAAGGAATTCCTCAGAAAGCAAAGAAATATCCGGCTTCTTTATTCCTGCCGCATCGAAAATATCGACAACTTCGGTTGACTCAACCGCCTGATTCACAATTTGCCGGATGGCGGATTCGTAATTCTTTTTATCGCCATTATCCCTATCGCTTTCAAATTTGAGCAATCGTGCCCGGACGGACTGAAAGAAGGCTATTTCATTGGTCAGAGCCAGTGCGTCCTCATGTGGGACGGCCAGCGCAAAAAGCTTTGAAAGCGCAGTTGACTCACTAATAAAACGGTCCTTGCCTTGTTCTCTTGAAAGTATGAATTCCTCGGCTTGAAGAATGATAGAAAGACGCTCAGAAGTTCCTACACTGAAAAAACGCATATAATCAAATCCATGAAACATCTGGCGCACGATTTCAATCTTTTCAAGCAGTAATTCAAGCGCCTTTACCTGTGTCTCCGCAGGGTCGCCTTTGCCGCCCGAATTGGAATAAAAGGCAAGGGCATCTTTGAGCGCGTTACCAATACCGATATAATCAACGACTAGTCCGCCGGGTTTGTCCATAAAGACACGGTTTACCCTTGCAATTGCCTGCATTAAGGTGTGCCGTTGCATCAGTTTGTCGATGTAGAGCGTGTGCAGACAGGGGACATCAAAGCCGGTCAACCACATACCCCGCACAATAACCAGCTTCAAAGAGTCTTGTGGGTCTTTCATGCGATCTGCAAGCAAGCGGCGGTCTTCTTTATTCGTCCTGTGATAGGCAGGAATTACAAGACTCTCAGGGTCTTCCGGGTCAAACTCCATTTTGTCGGAAGAGGAAGAAGTCATGACGACTTTCAGAGCTCCCTTCTTCAGGTCTTCGGTGTGCCATTGGGGTCTTAGCGCAATGATTTCATGGTAAAGAGCGACGGCTATGCGGCGGCTCATGGTGACAATCATTGCCTTACCGTCAAAAACTTCCGCGCGTTTTTCGTAATGCGAAACGATATCCTGTGCCAGATTCTTCAAACGCTCAGGATGCCCGACAATGGCTTCAAGTTTCGTCCATTTGACTTTAGCCATCCGGGTTTCAGAAGCGCCGTCATCAGTCATTTCCCTGTCAAATTCTTCTATCAGTTTACGGCCATCTTCTGTAAGGCTGACTTCTGCCAGACGGCTTTCGTAATATATCTTTACTGTCGCGCCGTCTTCCACGGCCTGTGCTATATCGTAAATGTCAATGTAATCGCCGAACACCGCCGGTGTGTTAATATCGGTGCTTTCTACCGGTGTGCCGGTAAACCCGATAAAGGTTGCGTTAGGAAGGGCGTCACGCAGATACTTGGCAAAACCATAGGCAATGCGCTTTCCGACAATTTTGCCGTTATCATCCTTTGTGTCAATCAGCTTTGCCTGAAACCCATATTGCGTGCGGTGCGCTTCGTCCGCAATAACGATAATATTGTGGCGTTCGGATAGCTGATCGTATGCGGTGCGGTCATTCTCCGGGAAAAACTTCTGGATGGTCGTAAACACAATCCCGCCGGATGCCACTTTAAGCAGAGACTTTAAATGCTCACGTGATTCCGCCTGTACCGGAGGCTGGCCTAGCAGGCTTGACGATGCGGCAAAGGTATCAAAGAGCTGTTGGTCAAGATCGTTTCGGTCGGTAATGACAACAATGGTCGGGTTATCCAGGTTATGTATCAGTTTTCCCGCATAGAAAACCATGGAAAGGCTTTTCCCTGAGCCTTGCGTGTGCCAGACAACACCTGCTTTGCGGTTTCCTTTTTCAGTTGCGGCAAGACTGGTGCTTTCCACGGCTTTATTCACCGCGTGGTACTGGTGGTATGCCGCAATCTTTTTCACGGTCTCAATCTGTGTAAGACCGGTTTTGGCATCTATTTTCTTGTCTTTTTCAAATACAATGAAGTTCCGTATCAGATCGAGGAGCGTTGCCTTGTTCAGCATGCCTTTGATGAGCACTTCGAGTTGGCTTACGTGGGCGGAAGATTCTTTTTCATCGCCTATAGTCTTCCATGTCTGGAACCTGCTGAAGGCAGATGAGATGGTCCCTGCCTTTGCTTCCAGCCCATCGGAGATGACACAAAAAGCGTTGTAGAAAAAGAGTGACGGGATGACCGTCTTGTAGGTCTGTATCTGGTCAAAAGCTTTGCGGATGGTAGCATGTGCATCCGCCGGGTTTTTAAGTTCTATCACCACCAGCGGCAGACCGTTTACAAAAAGGATCGCGTCAGGCCGTTTGTTCTGATTGCGTTCGATAACGGTAAACTGATTTATGACAAAAAAGACATTGTTATCCGGGTTTTGAAAATCAACCAGCCAGACCCGCTCGCCGCGTTCCTGGCCGTCTTTCCGCACTGTAACCGGAACGCCTTCGGCAAGCATTTTATGAAAGGCTTCATTCGCGTCAATAAGCTGGGGAGAAAACACGGATAGCGCCGCCTTGAGGGCTTCCTGCCGTGCCGTTTCCGGTACCGCCGGATTCAAACGGTTTATGGCTTTTTCCAGGGCATGCCTTAAAACGACATCGCCATAGCTTGCGCGTTTTTCCGGTTCACCGTAGGGTGTTGCAGGTTCAGCCACCAGAAAATCCTGAGGGGCTTCAACATCAGGCGCAATGGATGGCCCGGGGATGCAGGAAAAACCGATTTGAGTTAGTTCGTCAAGTGAGAAGCTTTCGATTTCGGACTCGGTGAAGGCAATCATTAAAATTTCCTCAGGTTTTTTCTGGTTTTATACATGCGTTCAGTAAAACCACCGGTATTCAGAAACTCTTTTTCCAGAAATTTCATCTGTTGCCATAGCAAATAACTTGCCTGGTTTATCAGGCAGATGAGCGTGTTTGCCAGTCGCTCTGCCGACAGCTCAGAAAAATGATAATTGTCTGACGAGTCTGACCAGTCCGACTTGTCAGACCTGTCCGCCTTGTCCGACCAGCCAGACTTTTCAGACCTAAACTTCCCCCTGACTTCCAGCGCTTCAGAATCATCTTTGGCCCACTGCCGCATTTTTTTCTGCCGCAGGAAATCTTCGAAATCGAGCAGCAATTCACCAAGACTTGCTCTGGAAACACCGGTTAATTTCAGTTCCGTTTTTTTTGATGTTGCTGAAGCAAGGCTTCCTTCGGCTATGTTCTGCACTCCGCTGCGGGCAGCCTGGACCATCTGGTCGTGTGTTCTCGATCTTTTGTCCACAAAACGCTCACAGAAAACAACAGTTCCGTCATAAACACTCTGAGCGCATTGAAAACTGCGCAGTTTGCGGAATCCGCCATGCTGAGGTATCAGCTTATTTTCTGTCATGATTTGACCCTCACTTCACCGGATATGAGTTTGGGGAGAAGCGTGTCGCGCAGGCGGGAGAGCGTACGAATTTGACTGACATTTTTTTCAATTTTGTTGAATCCTGATTCGCACCATGTTGCGAAATAGTCTAAAATGTCATTATTTGGTAATTCAATTTCAATATTTTTTAAATCCGTCTGCGTTACGAGCGGTTGAGTGCTACCAACATTTAGATTTTCGAAATCAATTCTTTTTAACAAGAAATAGACAAAGTAAAAATGGATATTTTTTAATGGCTTCAATATTAATACATTATCAGAAATCCAAATCTTTTCATTATTTATCTTTATTTCACCAAGCGTACCTACTCGCCCAGTTAAGATCAGTTTTTCGTCAGTCAGATATTTATTAGTTCGACCAATTTCCCCATTCGCACCGATCACAGGATATACCCCATTTTCAATATATTCGTCCTTTTTTAATCCTTTACCAGTAGTTACGGAAACAAAATCCCCCAACTTCCCCTTTTTCCACCCCGGATCAGCCTCCTCCACAAACATCTTCCGCCAGAGTGCCTCTGCCATTCCTTCCAGCGTTTTGTTCTGCCGGTGCAGAAGGTCGATCTTGTCGTCAAGACTGGATAGCACACCGGCAATGGCACGCTGTTCGGGGAGTGGGGGGAGGAGGAGCTTAATATTTTGAACATTATATAATGGCAGCTTTGGTTGCGTAGAACCAACATCAAAACCTACAATTGTGTCTTGTGTTTCTGTGCTAATTAACTGGTAATAGAGAAAAAGCTTTTCGACATCGTCCTCTTTGATATGAATTTTTGCACAATTTTCTGTTAGATTAGCCTTGTCTAATTCTTTTGGAATAATTGCACAGAGGCCAAGCGTCCCAACAATCGAGATAACCAAATCCCCTGCATCTACAGTATATCTTGCTATAGACTTTTGAATCTCATCGTCAACATATTGAATACCATCTAAAAGTATCTTATGGCCATTGAAATCTGTTATCCGAATATAAGGATGATTTGTAGGCAACGAGATGAGCATTTTTCCTTTAGGCAACCTTTTCCCGCCATGAACAGTTGCCACATCCCCTATCTTGCATTCCTTCCACTCACTCATACCGTTCCCGCGTTCAAATACATAAATGACTGCGGCGGTGCAGCATTAAAGTCTTCACGCAAACACAATGCTTTTCTGTATTTTGTTACATTCTTTATATGGATGGCATAGCCATGTTCTTTATTCGAGAAATACTTAAAAAAATAATCCTCATTTATACCGGCATATTCCTTAGTTTGTTCCCACAATGCTTCCAATTCGTCGTTAATGATCGCTTTTATCTCGAACTCGCCAATAACTTTCCGCACAGGAGAAGATGCATATACAACAATGGTTTTCACATCAGGATTCTTAAAAACAGAACGACGGAACTCGTATTTCTTTGTTCCGGCAAATATCATTTCGGCAAATTGCGGTTTAATCGACAACAATACTTTCATTCCATCACCTCCCTCATCTGCTCCTCAATAAACTTCTGAATATCTTCTTTCTTCGGGAGTTCAAGCTGGTATTTGGATACAAAAAGGTTGTTGTCCATTCCGGCAAGCGCGTATTCTACGAGGGGATGGTCTTTTTGAGTGCATAACAGAATGCCTACCGGCGGATTATCGCCTTCGGACATGACGTTTTTCTTATACCAACTCACATAGGTATTGAGCTGGCCGATGTGTTCGTGATTGAATTCATCGACCTTCAGTTCGATCAGAACATGGCATTTGAGAATCCGGTGGTAAAACACCAGGTCTACAAAGTAATGCTTGCTGCCGATGAGAATGCGCTTGTGCCGCGCCTCGAAACAGAATCCGTGGCCGAGTTCCAGAAGAAACTCTTGCAGCTTGTAAAGAAGCGCATTTTCAATATCCGATTCGGCCATGACCTCTTTTGCCGTAAGACCGAGAAATTCAAAGATGTAAGGATCACGGATAGCAAGCCGGACTTCGGCTTTTTCCGTTTTAGAATGCACTAATAGGGCAAGTTTTTTCTTGTTGGTGGAAAGCCCGGAGCGTTCGTAATACATCGTAGCTATTTGACGTTTGAGTTCGCGCACCGACCAGTTGCCGCGAATACACTCAACCTCATAAAAAACGCGCTTAAGGGGATCCTGAATTTCCAGGAGTTCGGCAAAATGAGTAAAGGAGAGACGGGAAAGAAGCGCTTGACCACTATTTGTCAATTGTGGAGTCGCTGCCTCCACAATTGAACCGGTGATTTCCTGCTTGGTTTTTGCCGCCAATAATTGCCATTGTTTTTTGTTCTGCAGAACGGCAGTCAATTGTGGAGCCGCTGCCTCCACAATCTGTGGATAGGTTAAATAGAATTGCCGGTACCTGTAAAGTTCACGACGATCACATCGGGAAAGCCCAAGTTGATTGAGTTTTTCGGAAAGATCATCCATGAGCCTTTCGCCATATTTGGCGCGATCCACTCCTGAACGCTCATATCGTTCAATGTAATAGCCGATGGCCCAGTTTCTCAGCGTCAGGCTTATATTGACCGCTTTGCTTGCTTGAGCTGAAAAAAGTTCATGGGCCTGCTGTATAGATGAAACCAATTCGGCAAATGTTAAAATTCGTTTTTTCGGTGCGCTCATAATAATTCCGTCACCTTCCTCAAGGTAAATCATGATTTTCTATATTTTACTTTAGTGCTGCAAAGTAAAATATGAATATTTTTAATTTACTTTCCTGTGGGCAAGAGCAGTTTGTTCAGATTCTCCATGATCTCCCGATTGAGCGCAATTTCTTCTTTCATCTGCTCCTCCAGCTCCGCCTTGAGCTTCCCGAATCGTTCCACAAAATCAAAATCATCTTCATCTTCGGGCAGGCCGATATAGCGACCCGGCGTGAGGACGTAATCCTTTTCTCTGATTTCATCCAGCGTCACCGATTTACAAAAGCCCGGCACATCCTCGTAATTGTCAGTCTTATTGCTCCAGTGGTGGTATGTCTCGGATATTTTGGCAATGTCTTCATCGGTAAAATCCTTCGTCCTGCGGTTGACCAGATAACCAAGATTACGGGCGTCAATAAACAAAACTTTGTCAAGACGACCTTCTTTCCTGCGAGATAAAAACCAGAGACAGGCGGGTATTTGTGTGTTCAGAAAGAGTTTTGCCGGAAGATTGACGATGCAGTCAAGAAGTCCGGCTTCAATAATGGCTTTGCGTGTTTCGCCTTCACCGTTAGTTTTTGACGTAAGAGAACCCTTGGCAAGCACAAAGCCTGCCATGCCTTTCGTAGGCGACATGTGATAGACAAAGTGTTGAATCCATGCGTAATTGGCATTCCCGGATGGAGGGATACCATACTTCCAGCGGGCGTCATCTTTTAAGAGATCGCCCGACCAGTCGGAATCGTTGAAGGGCGGATTGGCGATAATGAAATCGGCTTTCAGGTCTTTGTGTGCGTTATTCAGAAAGGAGCCTTCATTGTTCCACTTGATATTTGAGCTGTCGATCCCGCGAATGGCAAGGTTCATTTTGGCAAGACGCCAGGTGGTCTGGTTGGACTCCTGCCCGTAAATAGAAATCCTGTCTAATGGATTTAAGGAGATACCGTTACTTTTATTTTTGTAATGGTCCTGATGGGCTTTAATGAACTTTTCGCTCTGGACAAACATGCCACCAGAACCACAGCAAGGATCGAAAACGCGGCCTTCGTACGGTTCGAGCATCGCAACCAGCAGCTTGACCACGCTTCGCGGAGTATAAAACTGGCCGCCCTTTCTCCCTTCCGCTAGCGCGAACTGTCCGAGGAAATATTCATACACCTGGCCGAGAACGTCCTTGCTTTGTGCCTCTTCGGTGCCGAGCGCAATCGTGCCGACAAGGTCGATGAGCCCGCCAAGACTTGCCCGGTCAAGGTTCTGTCGGGCGTAAACCTTGGGAAGAACGCCTTTCAGAGATGGGTTCCGCCGTTCAATGGCTTCCATGGCTTCGTCAACATAGCCTCCAATATCAACTTTTTTACCGTTGTCGAGAAGGATTTCGGTCTTTTTGGCGTTAGCAGAAATGGGTTTCCAGCGGGCGACAGGCGGGACAAAGAAAACCTTTTCAGCGGTGTATTCGTTCGGATCTTCCGGGTCGGCCCCCTCGTAATCTCCTTTGCCGTTTACAAGTTTGGAATGCAGGTCTTCAAAAGCATCGGAAATGTATTTTAGAAAAATCAGGCCGAGCACAACATGCTTATACTCGGCGGCATCCATGTTTTTACGCAGTTTATCAGCAGACTGCCAGAGAGTTGATTCAATGGATTCATTCTTTTTGGGGGTTTTATCTTTTGCCTTTCCTCTAGGCATCTTATTCCCTTCATTAAAACGGTCTTTTTCTCTTATCTAAGTAGTCGGACTAACAAGGTTATACAAAACCTCTCTGCCGCTAAATACAGCCTCTCGCCCCAGCTCTTCTTCGATTCTGATTAACTGGTTGTACTTAGCCACTCTATCTGTCCTTGAGACCGATCCGGTCTTGATCTGTCCGGTATTGCATGCAACCACCAGATCTGCAATGGTAGTGTCCTCTGTCTCGCCAGACCTGTGAGAGACAACGGCAGTATACCTTGCCCTCTTTGCCATCTCAATGGCATCCATTGTTTCCGTTAAGGTTCCTATTTGATTCACCTTTATCAGGATTGAATTTGCAATGCCCTGCTCGATGCCTTTTTTGAATATCCTTGTATTTGTTACAAATATGTCATCGCCTACAATCTGTATTCTGTTGCCCAGACGTTCTGTAAGTAGCCTCCATCCATCCCAGTCGTTTTCAGCCAGACCGTCTTCAATGGATATTATCGGGTATTTTTCAACCAAAGCCGAGTAAAAATTTACCATATCCTCTGAGGACTTCTCAGGTTCCTTTTCGGCTCCTAGTATATATATACCATCTTTGTAAAAGGAACTGGCAGCAGAATCCAGGGCTATGTGAACATCCTTTCCAGCTTTATACCCTGCCTTTTCGATACTTTCCAGGATCACCTCTATAGCCTCTTCATTAGAATTCAGGTTTGGCGCA
>JAGVOC010000452.1 GCA_020052975.1 Desulfobacterales bacterium
AAGTAGCCGATAAAGGGTCGTAAAAAACGGTCACCGCTTCCTCAAAGGTAACTTTGTGCTTTGTATGATTCCGTTTTGCTTTTTCCGGATCCCATTCGAACTCCATCACACAACCCCAGTTCAGTTTCAACTTTCGTGCCTGATATTTTCAGATACAACTATTCCATACCGGATAGATTCAATAAATATATAAAATATTCGAAAGATAATATCAATCCAAATTTATATGACTAAAGGCATTGGAGTCGTGGAGCTACATCAAAGTATAAATACAGGGGGGTACACGGGGCGCCCATGAAATTATGCGTTTCTATATTTTTAAACGTGTAATACGGAAAGACCATGCCGAGAAAATCCAGGATAGACACTTTGGGAGCTCTACCTTCATATCAGAAAGTTAGTCCGTTATTTCGATTCCGTTCTCAGTGTTTTGAAATGGGGAGCGAATAGGGGGCATTCATCAATATATAAGTTGACAGCGGGCCGTGTCATTTACTTCTTGTTAGCGGTCGGTTAAACCCCGCCATTGTGGCCCCCGGTTTTGGTTCATCATGATACCGGAAAGGAAATCAAACGGAAGAGGGCGAATATCAGTGACATCAATAAGTAAGTAAATAACTTTGGAGGCGACAGTTTTTATGTTAGCAGGATCGCATGCCGAGATTAATTCGCTTTGACGCACCTGGTGTTTTGCGGCCGCTTTGTAACGGAAGCATATCGGAAGGAGACGCAAGATTTTCTGTGCGCGCGATCTGCGCTGTTACCGGGCGACCGAATATCTGAATGTGAAGCAGAAGGAGCTTCGACCGTAGGGAATAGAGCCTGTTTCGGTTCAAACAGCGGCAACAAGGCTTGAATATATCAGGATGTTATTCTGATTTCTTTTTTTTCCAGGTTTTGCATGGGGTAATGCTTGATATTGCCTGTAATCAGAACAGCTTTTTTCTGCACGCAGGTCGCCGCTATCAAACAATCATCCAACTCAAGATGATGGCTTTTAATAGATCTCCTGTAAAAACCCGCCAACTCTGCGATTTTTCTATCGACATCAAAAACCAGAAGGCTGTCAAGAAGCCGTTCCGTTTTCTCACGTTCTTCATCCTTCATACCGGCATAAATTTCGCCGATGGTGATTGCCGAACAGCATAAAAGTGAAGATTGCGCCACTTCTTTAAGCACCTCTTTTATTTGTTTGTTGCCTCGTAAATGGAGAATCAGCACATCAGTATCAATCACGACTTGAGACATTGGAACGATTCCCCCGTGTAGACTTTCTGCCGCTGCGCACGAACTTGTCTATCCCCTTTGCAAGTTCAGGATGTTCTCCATCGCGCCAGCAACCGAATGTTTCGTCGATGGCTTTAAGCTGACGCACCCGCTGAAGTTCCTTCCGTAATGCGCCGGATACGAATCTGCTCTGTTCACGTTTACCAACAGTCGCCCGCAGCTCATTCAGCAGTTCTTCAGGAAGCTGGAAATTTGCCTGTTTAAAAGCCGTGTTCATAAACCGAGTCCTCCCTTTTCTATGTAGTCGTATAGGAAATATCATAGATAACCGATGAAAAGTCAACCAAAAAACTTCACTCGTCAGCGGTTGGCTAAACCCGGCCATTGTGGCACCCGGTGCTGGTTCATCATGTTACAGGAAAGGAAATCAAAAGAGGGGGTATACGCCCATGAAATTATGCGTTTCTATATTTTTAAACGTGTAATATTGAAAGACCATGCCAGGACAATCTCGAATAGATGTTCCGGGAGCGATGCATCATATCAGAAAGTTAGTCCGTTATTTCGATATCGTTCTCACGGCACCATTCTCTGAGAGCCTCTTTCTGCCGCATATCCTCGAACGTGTACCATTTCTCAAGAAACCCTTTCGCATCAAGAAGCTCCTTGAATCTCGCGTAGGCTCCCTTTTTCCGAAAAATGGTGTGCATCCGTTCCATCTCACCGGGTAAGTGTTCCGAAATGAATTCAAATACGAGATTTTCACCAAGCTCCAATTCGTTCTTATGAGGGATTTTTACATATTTATCAGAATCATACACATCTTCCGGCAATTCATCGGAATCATCCGGTTCGGAGGTGTAGAATATCTTTCCGGAATCTCTGTCCAAAAGGGCAGAGTATTGATAAAGCGGTCCTGCGCTTACATAAAGGAACGCATCCTCAATATCGCTTAAGTTCATGGCCATAGCTACCCCCAGGGAGCGAATAGGGAACTTTCATCAATATATAAATTGAGGAATGTTCAATAACCCGAACAATTCTCCTGCTGTTTTGTGTTCAAGACACCTTTTCAAGACGCTCGGCTACCCAGACTTTGATAATAGATTGTCTGGGTACACCCAAACGCCTTGCTTCTTTATCCAGTAATTGGATCATCCAAATAGGAAAATCTACATTTACCCTTTTCTGTTCCTGCTCCGGCCGTCTTGCCTTTGATATATCAAGATGTTGGGATATATCCCCGCCCTCATCAAATTTTTTGTCAAACTCACGAGCTTTCATATATGTCAATCTCCTCTTCTTTGGATCGTCGAACCGAAATAATTCTTATCTTTTCAGAACGATAAGTAATAACGCCAGACCAGTACTTTCCTGAAATATTTCCGATTACCATAAATCTCGGTTCATCGCTGGTTCTGACTGGAATCTCAATTAAATCCGGATCATTCCATAAGGTTTGGGCTTCAATAAAGTCAATCCCATGTTTTTCCTTATTGAGGTTGCTTTTTATCGGATCAAATTCAAATTCCATAGTATACTTATTATACCTCTGGTATACATAAAGTCAAAATATTTTATAAAGGGGCATGGGGACGCCCAGATTAAAGGGGGCCCGGGCCCCGAATCTTGATTGACGGGGAATTTTTCTTTACTGCATGATCTTCCTGAGTTCGCGCTTGAGGACCTTGCCGACACCGCTTGTGGGGAGCTGGTCCATGAATTCGATCATCTTCGGCACCTTGTAGGGCGCAACGGTTTCCTTCAGGAATTTCATGATCTTTTCCTTCTGGGCGGCGCTTTTCTCGATGCCAGGCTTGAGCACAATCGCAATGGCGACGCGTTCAGATCCCGGCCGATCCGGATCGGGGATGCCGATGGAGGCCGCCGTTTCGATGTCGGGATGTCCCGCCAGGAGATCGTCGATTTCACGGGTGAAGACCTTGAATCCGGAAACGATGACCATGTCCTTGAGCCTGTCCACAAGGAAGAAATAGCCGTCCTCATCCATTTTGGCCACATCGCCCGTATGCATCCATCCGTCCCTGAGGGAGTTG
>JAGVOC010000335.1 GCA_020052975.1 Desulfobacterales bacterium
CGGATGCTATGTCTGTCACGGAACAGTTGTTGATATAAAAGACGGCAAACCGGCCGAAGGATCATGGCCGAATGTCGGAGTCGGCAGGAAAAATCCGGATGGAAGCCTGGGAAGCTGTTCAAGCTGTCATACAAGGCACAGGTTCTCCGTTGCCGAGGCAAGAAAGCCTGAAGCCTGCGGCCAGTGTCATCTCGGTCCGGACCATCCCCAGATAGAAATCTATAATGAATCGAAACATGGGGCCATATACAATGCAGAGGCGACGGAGTGGAACTGGGTTACCGATGATGGGAAATGGGAGGCAGGAAGGGACTTCAGGGCTCCGACATGCTCGGCATGCCATATGTCGGCAGCGCAGGGTGTTTCAAGGTCTCATGATGTTACTGAAAGGCTGTCATGGGAACTCCAGACTCCTTCGACGGTCCGGCCGTCCGATTTCAAGGCTTTCCCTGCAAAGACGGACTGGAAAAACGAGAGAGGAAAGATGGGAATGGTCTGCCGCCAGTGCCATTCGGAAGAATGGACGAATTCACATTTTAAAAATCTTGACAATGTAATTTCAAACTACGAGAGCAATTACTATAACCCTGCCGCAAAAATCATGGATAACCTCTACACGAAAGGAATCCTGACCAAAAGCAGTTATTTCGATGAGGAGCTTGAATGGGAATTCTATGAATTATGGCACCATGAGGGAAGAAGAGCCAGGATGGGTTCAGCCATGATGGCTCCCGATTATGCGTGGTGGCACGGTTTCTATGAACTCAAGCACCGCTTCAATACAATAAAGGAGCTTTCCGAAGAGGCCCTGAAAACAGGGAAAGTGTACGTTTATAAAGATTTTCCCGGAAAAGAAGGTAAAGATTAATTGACCCCCTGAACCCTTGGCCCCTTGAATCATGGTTCACTAACTAATTTGGAGATGATCCTATAATCTTCCCTTTTGTGCTTATTACAACCTTTTCCATTGGAATATTAACTCCTGATTTTTCCATTCCTTTTTTCACTATAATGGGAAGGCCTGAACAGCATGGAACCTCCATTATTACCGTTGTTACGCTTTTTATACCGGCTTTTGTAAAAACATCTGCAAACTTGTCTATATATTCCTGAACGTCATCAAATTTGGGGCACCCCATCATGACGGCTTTCCCTTTCAAAAAGTCCCTGTGCAGGGTCGGAAAGGTAACGGGGACGCAGTCCGCCAAAACCAAAAGATCGGCACCTTTCAAAAAAGGAGCGTTTGCGGGAACTAGTTTTATCTGAATCGGCCAGTGGGAAAGGGCTGAATCGCCCTCTTGTTCCGTAAAAGAAGGCTTGTTGGCATCCTTACAGGTAAAAATTTGTACTCCGGCCGACTGGCATCCGCATGGCGACGCAGGTTCTGTCACCGCCGCTTTTTTTTGCTTATCATGAAGGTGTTTTTCAACTGCCTCCACATCGAACTCATCAGCTTCGCGCTCGATTATTTGCAGCGCTCCGGTGGGGCATTCCCCGATACAGGCTCCAAGCCCGTCGCAGAAGTTATCCGAAACAACCTTTGCTTTTCCGTCGATAATCTGTAGCGCGCCTTCTGCGCATGACGTAACGCACTGCCCGCAGCCGTCACAAAGCTCTTCTTTGATCTTTATTATTTTTCTTTTTACTTTCATGTCGTATCCTTTTTTTTAACACAGGAGTCCAGGATTCGAGGATTCAAGGGTTCAAGTGTTTGTTTTCTAATGAATTTATAATAGATTTAGGCGTTCTCTTTACTGCCCCGATATCTCTTTTGAAGTTTCCTTTCACTGGGACCCCAGAACCCTTGACCCCTTGGATCCTACCCTTTTATAAGAACCTCACGGGCAACAATCCTGCCGGTTCCGGTTAAAAACGATTTATCAATAATTTCAGCTATTTTATCTTTATCAATGGGATTGTTTTTCATGTTTTCTTCAATATTGACGATCATATCGGAATCATAAACCACTTTAAAATTTATATTGTCATCAGGTCTCGGATGGTGGTGATGTGCTACTATATCACATACCTCGTCTATCAGTTTCTCTTTTGCGCCAAGCTTTATAAGTATCGCTCTTGCAATCGGAGGACCTTCCTCTTCCTGGTATTTCGGAGCCGTACTGTTGTATTTTCTTTCAGCCTCAACAATTCCTATGTCATGAAGATAGGCTGCCGCCAGAATCACCGCAAGGTTGCCGCCTTCCGGTTTCCCTATCCGCTCGGCGTATCGGGCAACCTTTGAAGCATGCCCGATACGCTTGAAATCGGACTTGAAATACCTTTTCATTTCTACGGCGACCCGGTCCTTCAATAAGTCCTCTTTTTTGGCGAGAAGCTCTTCGGGAAGGGTTCCGAGGCATTGTTCAGCATATTCGCAGTAAGATGCGCACCCAAAATCCATATTCGGATTTATGAATCTATATCCGCAATTATTGCATTTGCGCGCCGTATCATCTTTGAAAAACTCAACTCTGCTGCCGCATTTCGGGCAATTTACATCAAAGATGGCACCCTGCTTCCAGTACCGGCTGTCCTGTCCGGGGCATTTCATAGTATCCTCCAAAATCTTTGTAATATTAAATAAAAGGGCTCCAGGGTTCGAGGATTCAAGGGTTCAAGGGTGCACCGGACCCCTTGGCCCCTGGACCCCTTGAACCCCAATACTTTTGTTTATCCCAGTATGGCCTTCAAGTCCTCATCAGGTGTCTTTATCGGCATTATGTTGAATTTATCAACCAGAATATTTAGAACATTTGGCGTGATAAATGCCGGAAGACTTGGCCCGAGCCTGATATCTTTTATTCCAAGGTAAAGAAGAGTCAGTAAAATTGCAACTGCCTTCTGTTCATACCATGACAGTATCATGGAAAGAGGAAGATCATTTACCCCGCAGTTGAAAGCCTTTGAGAGGGCAACAGCGATCTGTATGGCCGAATAAGCGTCGTTGCACTGCCCTATATCGAGAAGTCTCGGTATTCCGCCGATGTCCCCGAGATCCTTGTCAAAGAAACGGAATTTCCCGCAGGCAAGAGTTAAAACAACGCAATCAGAAGGAACTTTTTCAACAAACTCGGTGTAGTAATTGCGTCCCGGCTTTGCTCCGTCGCATCCGGCAACAAGGAAGAAGTGCCTGATAGCCTTGCCTTTTACCGCTTCGATAACCTGCCCTGCCACTCCCATGACTGCATTGCGGGCAAAACCGACCATGACAGTTTTGCCGTCGGTATCTTTTTCAAAACCCGGGAGGGAAAGCGATTTATTGATTACAGGCGCAAAGTTTTTGTCCTGTATATGAGCTACATCCGGCCAGCCGACAAGGCCTGTTGTAAAGATGTTGCCTTTGTAAGAATCTTTCGGTTTCTGAATGCAGTTTGTAGTCATAAGTACTGCACCGGGAAATTCGGCAAATTCTCTGACCTGGTTCTGCCACGCAGTTCCGTAATGACCATAAAAATGTGGATATTTTTTAAGGCCGGGATAGCCATGTGCCGGAAGCATTTCACCGTGAGTATATATGTTTATACCCTTGCCTTCGGTCTGTATTAATATCTCTTCCAGGTCTTTTAAATCATGTCCTGAAACAAGAATGGCTTTCCCTTTTTTTACTCCAAGGGGAACTTTTGTCGGGACAGGGTGGCCGTATGTTCCTGTGTTCGCGGCATCAAGAAGTTCCATTGCAAGAAGGTTTGCTTCACCGCATTTTAAAACAAGACCTACAAGCTCGTCCGCCCCTAAATCTTTATTCAACCCGGCAGCCATTGCTTCGTAAACGAATTTATATATTTTTTCATCCGACCTGCCTAAAATCATCGCATGGTCGGCATAGGCCGCAACACCCTTCACTCCGTATGTTAAAATCTGCTGCAGGGATAAGATATCAGGATTGATATCAGGATTGCTTTTTACACCAACTTTTTCACCCTGTGAAATCAGGCCTTCGATTGTTTTTTCTGGCACAAAGACAGCCGAGCCTTCGGTATAACCGGTTTTGATTCCCGCTTCAGACAGTTTTTTCTTCAGTGAATCACGATAAATGACACACTGGCCGATAAGCTTCTGGAACCTTGCGGGGTCGAAATCCACGTTTGTTAAAGTGGAAAAAATTGCCTCGCAGGTAAACCTGTCGATTTCTTTATCTGTTATTCCCGCCTTGTATCCCTTAAGAGCATACAGAGACAATCCTCTTACCGCGTAAATGAGAAGATCCTGCAGAGCAGCAACTTCCGAACTTTTCCCGCATACACCTATTTTGGAACATCCTTCACCTTTTGACGTCTGTTCACATTGGTAACAAAACATAATTTATTCTCCTTTTTATGATTGATATGACTGTTCTTATTTTTGAGATATAAATATACCGTTTGAAATGTCTTTGCCTTGACTTATGTCAATAAAAAGGCAATATTTTGACGGCTTCGTAAAAAGTCCATCTGTCCGCCGCGGCGGATTGCGCTTCTTTCTTCGTCATTGCGGCGTACATATAAGTACGCCTCATTCCTCAGAATTCGCGCGCCTTGCATCTGGTGCTTTTGACTTTGCCGTCCAAATTCTGACTTTTTTGAGATCTTGTTTAATAAAAAAAAGAGGAAAATATGAAAAATATTTTTGAAATGGTTTCTGCTGTCCCGCTTTTTGCCGGCCTTCCTGATGATCAGCTCCATGAGATAAGAAAGATTACAATAAGCAAGCACTTCAAAAAGGGTGAAACCATCTTTTCAGAGGGTGATCCGGGCAACGGCTTTTATGTGGTTGCAGAAGGACTTGTCAAAATATACAAGGTATCTTCAGAAGGAAAGGAACAGATTCTTCATATTTTCGGTATGGGAGAACCTTTTGGCGAAGTTCCTGTATTTACGGGCCAGCCATTTCCGGCTAATGCAGAAGCTATTGCAAGGAGCCGGCTTTTGTTTTTCCCGAGGGCGGATTTTGTGGATCTTATTACAGGAAATCCTTCCCTTTCTTTAAGTATGCTTGCCGTTCTTTCCATGAGGCTTCGGCAATTTACGGTCCAGATCGAAAATCTTTCCTTAAAAGAGGTTCCGGGCCGCCTTGCATCATATTTATTATACCTTGCCGATGAGCAGGGAAAAGATGATTCTGTCAGATTAGATATATCAAAAAGTCAGCTTGCAAGCCTTCTTGGAACTATTCCTGAGACCTTGTCGCGCATTTTTTCAAAAATGACGGATATGAAATTGATAGAAGTTTCAGGGCGAAAGATAAAGCTTGTTGACCGCCCGGGGCTTAAACATCTTGCAGAACACGGTAAAAACCTGACGGCTTCGTAAAAAGCTCAAATTTTACCACGAAGGCCACGAAAAAAAAAGCATATAATCTGACATGATTTACAGGATTAACAGGATGTTATCGGTTTCCGGTTACCAGTTTCCGGTTGGTATTTGTTTCAGATCCATCCCCGACCCCTAAACCCTATCCCCTTGCCCCCCTCGCCGCAGGCGATGGCTTATTGTCCGCCGCGGCGGACTTCCGGGCCGGCAGGCAAATATCCTGTCCATCCTGTTAATCCTGTCTAAAAACCTTGGTGATTCCTACTTTTTCAGACCGGCAAGCTTCGAGCTTAATATCCTGATATGCCCCATTTCTTCTTTAATAATTGCTTCGATTTTATCCCTCCCGGATTTTTCCGGGACAGCATCCTTCATGCCGAGGTAAAAAACGATCGAATCCTTTTCGGCTTCTATGGCCGATTTGAGAATTTCTTTCATGGATGTGCCAGTCATCTCTTTTTCAAAAAACACCCTTGTATCTGCAAGTGCCTGCAGGTAAAGGACGGCCTCATCCTGAGGGTCGAATACCGTGGGTGATTTTTCCTTCCCGGTAAGAGTTGCTCTCAGTGAATGAAAAGTCTTCTCATGTTCATCTTCCATTCCGGCAAGCTTAAGCAAGAATTCCTTTGAAGCAGGATCTGAAATGCCATCTGCTGCATTTCTGTAAAATTTTGCACCGTTTTTTTCGAGCTGTTCCGCTATTTCGAAAATGTCGTCCGCATTGAAGTCGTAACTCATGGTCTGCTTAATCCTTTCTTTGTTCTTCTTTTCATATTTAACTAATTGAAATAATAATCAATATATGCTATTGAAAACCATCGGCCTGCAAAGAATTTTGAATTATTGCACCTCTGTTGTCAATAGCTAATTAGTGTATATCCGTAAACAAATTTTGAACACAGGTGAGTTTCCAATCTGGAAATAGGCAATTTTGGGCAAGCTCAAGGAAATCAAAGGATTGCGCGGAGACATACGCAATGTACGTCGCACAAGGAATCCTGCAGATTGACGCTGAGATCGCTCAAAAGGGCCATTTCCGGATGGAAACTAATTATTGCGCCTGATGATCCAAATAAGCCGGCATTATTTAATTTTGCATTCCTTGTCCCATTCGGGACATGCTTTTTCCATATCGGTTGAATATTTAAGCACACATGCACTGCATTCCATATCAACGTTAGGAACATCACCGTATTTTTCCCTGATCTCTTCAGGCGATAAAACGGTTAAGCTGGTACATCCGCACTGTGGGCACGCTGTTTTAATTGTGTAGCGTTTCTTTTCCATATTTCACCTCCGGTTTTTTTATTTATGTTAAAAGTCTGTTTAATATTTCTTCGGATAACAATTTATCTTCAAGAGCAATCTCTCTTACAGTCTTTCCTGTTTCATGGGCCTTTTTCGCAAGAGACGCGGCTTTATCATAACCCATATAAGGAACAAGGAGAGTCGCAAGCGCTATGCTTTTTTCGATGTTTGAATGGCATTTTAAGGCATTTGCGGAGATGCCGGAGATGCACTTATTTGCAAATAATGCTGACGCCCGGGCAAGAAGTGTGACTGACTGAAGGAGGTTGTAGGCTATAAGAGGGAGCATGACGTTAAGTTCGAAATTGCCGGACTGGGCTCCAAGCATAATAGTTGTGTCATTTCCAATTACCTGTGCTGCAACCTGAATAACTGCTTCAGGAATAACCGGGTTGACTTTTCCCGGCATTATGGAAGAACCGGGTTGAAGTGAAGGAATATTTATTTCACCGATTCCGCATCTTGGGCCTGATGAAAGCCACCTTATGTCATTTGCTATTTTAATAAGGCTTATTGCTATAGTCTTCAATGTCCCGCTTGTTTCCATGCATGCATCCTGGGCTGCCTGTGCTGAGAAATGATTTTTTGCCTCCTTAAATGGGATGCCTGTTTTTTCAGCCATCAGAGCTATTACTTTTTGTGCAAACTCGGGATGTGTGTTTAATCCTGTTCCCACGGCTGTTCCGCCAAGAGCAAGCTCAGAAAGGTTCTCCTGAAACGTATTTATTCTTGAGATGCCGAGCTCAATCTGTCTTGCATATCCCGAGAACTCCTGTCCAAGGGTAACCGGAACTGCATCCTGCAGATGGGTTCTTCCTATTTTATTTATATTCCTGAATTCGTTTTCTTTATCTGAGAGAGCCTTTAAAAGAGAATAAAGAGAAGGGATCAATCGCTCTTTTATAAGAATGGAAGCTGAAATATGTATAACAGAAGGTATAACATCATTGCTTGACTGGCCAAGATTAACATGATCATTCGGGTGGACCGGGATTTTTCCTCCTTTCCTGCCAGTCATTATCTCGTTTGCCCTTGATGATATAACTTCGTTCATATTCATATTGGTAGAAGTTCCGGAACCTGTCTGGAAAACGTCTACCACAAACTGGTTATCGAATTTTCCTTCCGTTACTTCCTCTGCAGCCTGAATAATGGCTTTTGATAATTGTTCGCTTAACAGGCCAAGTTCGTGGTTAACCATTGCAGAGTATTTTTTTACAAGAGCAAGGGAATATATAAAGGATAAGGGAAGGGTCAGACCGCTTATAGGGAAATTTTCTATGGCTCTTTGAGTTTGCGGGCCAAAGTAGGCATTTTCCGGCACAAGAACTGTTCCCATGGAATCTTTTTCCTTGACGAATTTCATAAAAAAATCCTTTATAATTCTCCGGTTCGGTTGAACCGAAACAGCGAGCGCATTCCCCGCCGAAGGTTCGCCGCGGCTGATTTGCGGCGGGGAGCTTCAAAAAGATAAAAAAGAGCCGTAAAGATATGCGGTTGACACCGGGAAGCCTCTTTATTATTATCTATAGAAGATTACCAATATTTCGTCAATCCCGTCTTTAATCTCTATGATAATTATTTTCTGTGGAGAGGAAATGCAACAATTATGCGGGGCTGGTATTGATGTCAAAGTGTCTTTTGATACAGAAAAAATATAACGAAGCCGAGGTATGCGGAAACAGCCAAACAATGACCAAAACACAAATGTCCCAATAAAAAAATAAAAAAGGCGCTTATGCCTCTTCCTGCCATTCCAAAAGAGCTTATGCCGCTCCTTAATAATAAGCTCGATTCATTTCATGCCGCCCTTGAAGAAACCGGAATTGATATCAAAATCGATCCGGGCTTTCTTTTGGAACTGAAAACCATATTTGCATTAAGCGATTTTATTGCAAAAAGCTGCATAAGGAATCCGGGCGTGCTTTCCGATATTTTAAAGAGTGGTGATCTTAAAAGATCGTACACTGATGACGAATATGCAAAAAAAATAACGTGTCTCTTTTCGGGCATAAAAAATGAGGAGAAGATCGGAAGGGAACTAAGAATATTCCGTTCCCGTGAGATGATCAGAATAGCCTGGCGTGATCTTGCCGGGCTTGCCGGCCTTTCTGAAACAGTTAAAGATCTATCAGCTTTTGCTGATGCCTGCATTGATTCCGCTCTTTCACGGCTGTATGAATTTATGAAATATGAGTTTGGAGTCCCCTCAAACCCGGACGGGGAACCCCAGCATCTTGTTATTATCGGCATGGGGAAGCTGGGGGCTTTTGAACTTAATTTTTCTTCAGATGTTGATCTTGTTTTCGCTTATCCCGAAGCAGGGAAAACAAAAGGCGGAAAAACCGTAATAGACAACGATGAGTTCTTTGTCCGCCTTTGCCGCCGCCTTATTCATGTTATCGGAGCCACGGATTATGACGGGATGGTTTTTCGTGTCGATCTTCGCCTTCGTCCTTACGGGGAGAGCGGACCTCTTGTTATGAACTTTGACAGTATGGAAGATTATTACCAGGAGCAGGGGCGGGAATGGGAACGATACGCGTTGATAAAGGCCAGGATAGTTGCCGGTGATAAGACTGCCGGGGGAAAGCTCCTGGAAAGGCTCAAGCCTTTTGTTTACCGGAGATATCTTGATTTCGGTGCGATAGAGTCCCTGAGGGATATGAAGAAAAAAATTGCCATTCAGGTAATGCAGAAGGAGATGAAAGAAAATATAAAACTTGGGCCGGGCGGAATCCGGGAGATAGAGTTTTTTGCCCAGATTTTTCAGCTTATACGGGGAGGTGTCGTCCCGGTTCTTCAGGAGCGCAATGTTGTAAAGGTATTAAAGATTCTTGCAGTAAATAATTTTATTTCCGAAAGCACCTGCAATGAGCTTGAACAGGCCTATCTTTTTCTCCGTATTGTTGAAAACCGATTGCAGGAATTTTCGGATCAGCAAACACACGAACTTCCGGAAGATCCTTTATATAGGGCATCTCTTGCTGCGTCTATGGGATTTGCAGAATGGAATCTGTTTAATACAGAGCTCGGCAAACACAGGATCAGGGTGCAGGCCCATTTCAGCAACCTTCTTGAAACCAAAGAAAATGTTGCCGGGAAAGAAGAAGATAAAATTGAAAATGAACTATATGATGTCTGGCAATCCCTCAACAGGGAAGAGCAGAATAAGAAAATTCTCATATCAGCAGGCTTTGAGCGTACGGATGAGGTAGTCAGCCTGCTGAAACATTTTCGAAACGATCCTTCAACAAGGGCCCTCAGCAGCAGCGGGCAGCAGAAACTGGACAGGCTGATGCCTTCGTTACTAAGAGAAACCGGAATGTCCGGAGAGCCGGTTATTGTCTTAAGCCGGATTACAGACCTGCTAAAAGCTATTCAAAGACGTACATGCTATTTATCTCTTTTGCTGGAAAGCCGGATGACCATGAAACATCTGGTCAGGCTGGCTGCCTCAAGCTCATGGATTACCTCTTTTCTTGCCCAGCATCCGGTTCTTCTTGATGAACTGCTTGATATAAGGACCCTTTTTGTTCCTCCTCTAAAACCGCAGCTTGAGAATGAAATTGAAAGACGGCTTGAAATGATTCCCT
Source organism: Desulfobacterales bacterium (assembly GCA_020052975.1). The sequence goes on from JAGVOC010000335.1 coordinate 10,193, forward strand.
CTCAGGATCTTGAGTATCAAATTGAGGACTTGTGTATATTTAAACAGATTAATACCCTTCGTGTTGCTGCTGCGGATGTCACCGGCAGCCTGTCCCTCATGAAAGTGAGCGATCATCTTTCATATATCGCAGAAGTGATAATTGACAAGGTGCTTGAACTTTCATGGAGGCATCTTGTTAATAAGCACGGGAACCCACGTTGCTTTCTGGATGGAAGAAAATGTGAAAAGGGTTTTGCGGTAATTGCATATGGAAAACTCGGAGGACTTGAGCTCGGATATGATTCTGATCTTGACCTTGTATTTCTCCATGCCGGAGCAGACGGCCATACCATCGATGGCGCCCGGTTGATAGAAAACTCGCAGTTTTTTGCCAGGCTCGGGCAGAGAGTTGTGCATATTCTGACTTCCTATACCCGCGCGGGAATGATTTATGAAGCGGATATGCGGCTTCGACCGAGCGGAGGCTCAGGCCTTCTTGTAAGCCATATCGACGGATACAGGGAATACATGCTGAATGAAGCATGGACCTGGGAGCATCAGGCAATTGTCAGGGCGAGGCCTGTATGCGGAGATAAAGTTCTTGCCGAAAGGTTTCTGCAAATCCGTCAGCAGACGCTTTCCACGCCCCGCAATAACGATAAGCTCCGGCTTGAAGTCATAAACATGCGCGATCGAATGAGAAAAGAACACTTAAAACCTGAAAAAGGAGTCTTTGATCTGAAGCAGGATATCGGAGGGATAGTTGATATTGAATTTCTTGTTCAATATCTCGTGCTTTTAAAATCGAGCGAACATATTGAGTTAACTAAATGGACAGATAATGTAAGGATTCTTCAAACGCTCGCAGAGACAAAAATAATTGATGATTATACCGCCCATTTTTTAAAAGAAGCATATCTGACTTATCGTTTGACTGCTCACAGGCTCAGTCTCCAGGAAAAACCCGCCAGGATTGAAGATGGCAGGTTCAGAGAACTTCAGAAGAAGGTAACAAAAATCTGGGATACCTTGATAACCAAATACCCCTGATAAACAAGTAAAGATGGGATATATATAAAAGGGCAGGTTGACCTGCCCTTTTATATCAACAATCTTGCCGGCTTCGTAAAAAGTCATTCTGCTGTGTTGCGCTTCATCTTTCGTCATTGAGGCGTACATATGAGTACGCCTCATTCCTCAAGATTCGCGCGCCTTGCATAATGAGTTTTTTACTTTGCCGTCTGAATTTGGTATTTTTACGGAATCATCAATCTTATAGTGCGGAATTTCCTTTTTCTCCTGTTCTTATTCTGACCGCTTCTTCAACGGTTGTCACAAATATCTTTCCGTCTCCGATTTTTCCTGTTTTCGTTGTTGCCACTATAGTCGAAACAGCTTTTTCAATCATGTCATCCGACACGACGGCTTCTATCTTTACCTTGGGGATAAAGGTTATATCGTATTCCACGCCCCGGTAACGTTCGGCGTGACCCTTCTGCCTTCCGAATCCCTTAACTTCCATCGCGGTCATCCCCTGAACGCCTATTGCGTTCAATGCCTCTTTTACCTCGTCAAGTTTGAACGGTTTTATTATGGCTTCTATTTTTTTCATATTTCCGCCTTTTTATCATCTATGAGTTTTTTGTAAGGTGAAATCCGGATATGCTGTTACCGCAACTTCGGTCTGGTCGAGCCCTTCTATTTCCATTTCCTCTGTGACCCTGAGCGGAATAATCTTATCCAGTATCTTAAAGAAGGCATACATGACAATGAAGACAAACAAAATGTTTGTGACTGTACCGACAAGCTGGGCAACAAATTGGGATGCGTCTCCGTAAAATAGTCCCTTGACAGTACCGGTTATTCCGTTGAAGTTATCGCCATAAGTTCCATCAGCAAAGAGTCCCAATGCCAGAACGCCCCATGCGCCGTTAACGCCGTGTACAGATATTGCGCCGACCGGATCATCAACTTTCAGCACCCGCTCCACAAAGAATACGCTGGTACAGAGAATAAAGCCTGCTGTGGTGCCGATTATAACTGCTGAAACCGAATTCACAAATGCACAAGGTGCGGTGATAGCGACAAGGCCGGCCAGAAAGCCGTTTGCTATCATGGAGATATCCGGTTTGCCGTAGCGCACCCACATATAAATCATGGATGAAAACGCAGCGGCTGCCGATGCGAGCATGGTGTTTACAGCGACCACGCCGATTCTTAAGTCGCCGCCTGCAAGCGTAGATCCGGCATTGAATCCAAACCAGCCGAAAGCCAGAATGAAACACCCGGTCAACGCCATAGGAATGTGATGTCCCGGTAATGCGTTCGGCGTTCCGTCGGCTTTGAACTTACCCAATCTAGGCCCTAGAACAATAGCTCCGGCAAGCGCAGCTACACCTCCGGTCATATGAACTACCGATGAACCCGCAAAGTCGACATGACCATGCCCGAGCGCAAAATTCTTGCCGAGTTGTGAAAGCCAACCGCCGCCCCATACCCAGTTGGCATATAAAGGGTATACTATGCCGGCGATAAAGAATCCGTAGACCACAAAAGACTTGAATGTCCAGCGCTCAGCCATTGAGCCGGTCGGTATAGTGGCCGTGGTGTCCATAAATACCATCTGAAAGAGAAAGATTGAAAATACTACAGCATCATATGTAACACCGGAAAGGAAAAATCCCTTTGTTCCGAACAATCCGAAATCCTTTCCGAAAACATTGATGACAAATTCTCCGTTAAGAACAGCGCCTCCTCCGAGGGAGGCAACTCCCCCAACGCCTCCCATCTGGATGGCAAATCCGCAAACCCAGTATCCGAGCATACCAATAGCATAAATCATAAAGTTCATTGCCATTGTATGTCCTGCATTTTTAGCTCTTGTAAATCCTGTTTCTGCAAGGGCAAACCCGGCCTGCATGAACATGACAAGAAAACCGCAGAAAAGTATCCAGACAATATTGATTGCTATCCGGTTATGGCCGATCACGTCAGCCAGCTTTACCGCAAGCGGTTCGCTGGGGCCGAGATTCTTCATGTCATCGGCTGTTGGAGCGCCTGTTGTTGCACCAATTACATCAGCGGCGTTTCCTGTGCCTGTTCCGGATGGATCCGACTTTGGCTCCGGCGCAGCGGCATGGGTTTCCGCAGAAGGCACAGGTGCAACCGCCTGATCTGCCACGGATGCTTCTGCAAGCTTGTCCTCCGCAAAGAGCATGCCCGGAAAAATGAGGTACAGCATACTAATTAATACGCCTGCTATTACAAATCTTTTCATATCTACCCTCCGTATAAGTTTTTCTCAGAATGATAATGTGACATTCAGACCGTAAACAAAAGTATCATCGAGTTTTCCATTGAAGTTGTATGAGTTGCCGTCAACCGTCCTGTTGGCCTTGCCTGAAAGAGGGAACCAGTACTGTATTAAAGGCTGTATAACGATATTCCCGGCAACAGGAATGGTGAGTCCGGCCTTGACCATGCCATCATGGAATGCCTGATATTTCTTTCCCATATATGCACCCGTTGATTTTTCGTAGGTTTTCCAGTAGGCCGCGCTGCCGGCAAAATATCCTGCAGATGCTCCCAGATCCAGGCTGATCTCCTTATAGATCGGGAGGGACTTCGACGCTGAAAGATTTATGTATGTTCCTGAATACTCAGTGATGTCCTGATAGATAGCCAATGTCGGCTTGAGAAGAGTATCATAAGCGACTGAAAGAAAGAGTTCCTCTGTCTCGTTTGCATACTTCGTACCGTAATAGACATACCCCCCGGTAAGTGCAAGTTTATCTATGTTGTAAGTATAGCTCAGGGTAAGGTCGGTCTCATTGAAGCTTTTCTGTCCTTTTCTGTCAGGAACAAAAGATTGGGTCGGGTGCTCGTCAGTATCAATATTGCCCCACATTGATGCACCGAAACCCTTGTAGGAAACAGTCACCGCAGGCTGAATAACAGCGCTATGCGCGCTCAACTCATAGCCTCTGAAGACGTACCTGTTGAACACGCCTGCTGAAGCGCTTCCTGTTGCCAGGTTGTCCCGGGTCGCCTGAACAGCAGGGGCGCCCGTGGCCGGAGTAGCCTCATCTGCACCGGCTGTTGTCATAAATGCTGTCATCATCAAAACGAACATACTTGTTGCTAAAAATAAATTTTTCATTTTTTCTCCCTTCAATTAATTCATTGGTCAAAATACAACGCTCACTCTTATTCCTCTGATCTTCTTCTATCCATCGCACCCTTCTGTTTTTTTAAATATTCGCTTTTTTGCTTTGACAAAATGATTGCTATAATCGTGCCAACACATAACAACTTGTTATTATACGTTAATTCTAAATTATCAATATTACAATATTGTATATGTGTTTCGATATTATTACAAATATGTATATAATCAACTACCCCGCAGCAGAGCTGTGAGGTATCTGGAATACAGAATACAGTAGTCAGAAGTCAGAATTTTTTTTGAAGATATTTTATCTCCCTTCTGGATTCTGAATTCTGGATTCTTACCCCG
>JAGVOC010000465.1 GCA_020052975.1 Desulfobacterales bacterium
CTCATGAGGGGATCCTCCTCGTGGATTGACTTTCTCTCAAAAGCCATTTTACCACGTAGGATGTGATTCCCTTATTTTTTTACCGGACACGAGTGTAAAAATTACTGATATTATTATCCATATTCTCGCTAATCGCATAATGTCCACTCCTGTGCTTCGATTGAATTCCTCTCGCAGGATAAGGACTTTATAAAATTATTTAAGAAGTATTCAGAGAAACAGCCGGACCGCTAAACCTATGCCAATCCGGCTTAAATTATGTCTCTTTTTTTGCCAAAGAAGAAAGCTTCTTGACTAGATCCGTAAGCCTCTCGCTTGATTTCAAAACGGATCTTATAACCCTGACAGCCTTTTCCAAGCGTTCTTTCTCACTCATCCCTTTATAAAGGCCTTCATCGGTGTCTAAGACGTATAATTCGCATTTGTTAGTGATATCTCCTGTGATATTAGAAAGGTCATGTGAGAGACGCCGCAAGGACACACCGTTTCCATCTTCTTGTTTATGTTGAATAGCTTCGAATTTTATGGCTTTAGGATAGCTTTCTGCCAAGACTCTCTTTATGACCTTATCCAACACCTGGACTTCAACAGGTTTCAACAAAAACTCAACAATACCTAGCTCCGTTATCTCCTTGATTTCTTTGTCAGATAAAACATTGCCCGTAAGAACAGCAACTTTTGTATCCTTGTCATAACGTCTAAGGGTTCGCAAGACATCCCTGCCATCCATGGAACCAGCCAGTTTTATATCCAACAACACAAGATCAGGCTTATAGTCTTTGATATTATCAAGAGCCTCTTCACCCGTTGCAGTCGTAAAAACAATAAAATTCCTACGAGAAAAATAAGTCTTGATGGAATCCGACTGGGATTGTTCATCGTCAACAACGAGGAGTTTTGGTTTTTCTTCTTTCATGCCCTTCATTATACTATATTTCTCCATAAGCGCTATTGGGTTTCAATCCAGGGACAGATTAAAAGATGGTTAATGATTTTACAAAACTTATAGAGACTGCATACTCCGCAATGTAATGGCATATCGCAATCTTTTAAGCCGGGGACGATATCCTCTCTCACACCGGCAATCACATGGTCCAGATCTTCGTTGGATGGATTTTGAATGTTAATTATATTTTCGGCGGAAATCATGTTTTATAATATCCGTGAAGTTGAATAGCTTTATGGTTGATTCATCGAGCCTGGTGATTTGCTCATCCTGTGTTATGGGGATAACCTGAAATCTTCCGCCACAAGAACAATCAAGATTATCCGATGCTGCCGAGAATCTTACATCGCTACAGGTTTTACATCGCATCTTTACCATCTTGCCATCCTCATTTAAGATTTATAAGCGACCTGGAATTTCCCTGCGAGAGGAAAGGGAGCTTAATATCTCTTTTGGCAAGATATTGTCTCCTGGTGTATCCCCCAAGTCGCCCAGATCGTATCTGTTATAATCTTTCGAGAAATATTTTAATGCTCCAAGCCAGCCAAGAAACAACGGCCAATGACCTTGCCTGGCTGCTTCGCTTAAATCGTGGATGATTTTGTGAAAGTCCATAAAAACCCCCTTGTCTATCCTATTGCTTTCTTGACAGCCTCATCAAGGACATCAAACGTAACAGGCTTACGCATCACATCAAAGATATTAAGACTCATGACATTCGGGTCATTTGCGAAATCCATCTCATAAGCGCTAACCAGAATAGCCTTGCTAACCTGGTTGAATTCACGCACCGTTTTTAGAAGCTCTAGACCGCTCATCTTAGGTAGGTTTATATCTAGGAGCATGATATCCGGCGCTTGTTCTTTGATAAGATCAAGAGCCTCTTCACCTGAGCCTGCTGTTAGTACAATAAACCCACGTCGTTGAAAATGAGCCTTAATATAACCGCAGGTCTCTTCTTCGTCATCCACTATTAAGAGCTTTATTTTGTACTCGAGTCTGTTATCCATCTCTGCATCTCCTTTTCTGCTTGCGAATAAAATATAACATACAATTCTACAAATAACAAGTATATTTACTATAATATGTAGAATAACTTTAATAGTTGCTATATACTTTATAACATATTGTAAATAAAATAGTTATGATATGTTATTTATTATGCTATTATAGCAAATCATCAAAATATTTAAATATTTTATTGCTTTTGTAGAAATTTATCTTGACAAACACTATGCCATAGACTAAAATTAGCAATGTGAGGCTATTATGAAACTCCATGAAAAGATAAGGATAATTAGGAAGGAAAAAGGACTGTCTTTAAGGCAGCTTGATGCCAACCTTGTCGAGATCTTTGGCAACAAAGCTCTTCGATACAATACCCTTTATCGAATCGAGAAGGGCTTAGGCGATGGCAGGCCTTCTTCTTTATCGCAGATATGCCTCGGTCTTGGGGTATCGTTAAAGGAGCTGAAGGATGGCACTGAAGAAAACAAACCTCAGGTAGCGACGCTTATCAGGAAGCGTGACAGGAGTCGGCAGTATGTCTATTCAGAAAAAGCCCAGGCGCAAATCATCTCAGGCCCTAACCAATCTTTTTCATCGGAATACCTAGCGCTTGAGCCGGGTGCCGTGACCAAAACGGAGCAGGATCCATCTGAACTAGGAAGATTTGAAAAGTGGGTCTATTGCCAAAAAGGGAAGGTTACGATAAATATAGCGGCTCAAAAATACATTCTTTCAAAAGACGACGCACTATTCTTTGACAGCACAATCCCTCATTCTTTCGAGAATATCACACCGAAAAAAGCTGCCTGCATCATCATTCAAAATCCCAAGCATATATAAAGGTAACAGCTCTACTCTTTTGTAATAGGTGTGTATTTGCCTATTTTTGTAAGGGCGTCTTTGATTTTTAAGCCAAGAGCTTTTAAGGATACTGGCTTATGAAGGAAGTCCTCAGCCCCTTCTTTTATGGCCTGGTGGATGACATCCTCATCATCCCATGCTGAAACAACCAAGATATGTGCGTTATGGTTATTTTTTCTTAAATGCTTGATCATATCTATGCCACTTAAGCCTGGCATCTTGATATCCAACAAGATGAGATCAAAGTTATTCTCCTTAACCAAGGACAATACCTCATCGCCATCACACGCCGTAGAAACCAAGCACTCTATCCTTTTAGAGAGATAGTCCTTAAACGATTCTCTGACATCTTTTTCGTCATCAACGATTAATATTTTAGGTTTTTGCATCTTTGTCCCCTTCTTTTTGGCTAACAGGGTGAATAATCTTGTCAACCATCGCTCCCACCACTTCTTCCAACTCTTCATTCATGAACGGCTTGGTAATAAACTCATCAGCCCCTAATTCTTTGGCTTTTTGGCGTAGTTTTGGATCACTTAAGGCTGTAACCATTGCTACCTTTATATCCGGATATGATTCTTTTATCTTCTCTAAAACCTCTAAGCCGGACATCCCCAACATCTTTATATCCAAAAGGACGATCTTCGGGTGCTCTTTTTTGACCAGAGAAAGGGTCTCCTGGCCGCTTGTTGCCGTCAAAACAGTAAAACCAATGGATGAAAATTGCTTTTTTAATAGAGAACACAGACCCGGCTCATCATCTACAACTAAAAGTTTTATCATCGTTATCCTTTACTTGTGCTTTTTCTTCGCTGCTTCAACTAAGGCTATAATTTTATTAAGCGTCGTCATGTCCTTTAACTTATCTTCAGGGATGACGATTTTGTATTTTTTCTCCATTGCCGCAAGGATCTCAAGCGCCATCATGGAGTCCGCGCCAACATCTTGGATAAGATGAGCATCAAGCGGAATCTCATTAGGCTCTTTCTCTAAGACTGTTGAAACAATCTGCCGGATTTCTTGCGATATGTTTTCAGGCATTAAAACATCCTTTTTAAGTCGTCGCCTGCCTTAGCCTGTCCATAAAATCCTTTATGGCACGGGAACGATTAACGATTTTTTGAACATCCTCCGGAGGAATGTTTTCCTCATAATTAGGGTCTATGCGATAACCCACGATCAAATTGATGGCATGGACATCATTGCCTATATAATGAGTAAAAAGCTCCCTAATAATAGGATGCAACGGGATATCATCTTTTAAATGTGGAAAAGTAAAATCCGTCTTGGAATCTAGGGTAATCTGCTTCACAATGAGCTTAATATCATCCGTAAAGACCAATATCTTCTTTGCATCCAACAAAGGAACAGACGCATTATGACTCAGATAATATTGACAAAGTAAGTTTATGGCGCTTAGGTCATCACCTATGCGATGGTAAAGAAGGTCCCAAATATTAGGAGCAACGGCAATCTTTTCTGCCTTTATCTGATCCAAGAGTTCCTGCTCATTACGCATAGGATTGGCCATAATGAACCTATTTTAAGTTCTTGCTCGCCTCAACAGCCATTTTAACAACCTTGTCAAGCTCTTCTAAATCAAGCGGCTTTAAGACATAAGCTAAAGCGCCTAATTTACGGCATGCCTCTACTTTTTCTTTTTCCGTAATTCGCGTTACCATAACGCAGACAGCGTCTTTGTTAATATCCTTTATCTGCCTTAAGACCTCCACACCATCAATAGCAGAATAAGGCATATGGATATCAATAAGGTTGATTTCAGGACGTTCTTTTTTGAAAATCTCAACAGCCGTAACACCATCCGTTGCTCCAAAGGTTTGGAAGCCTTCTCTTGTGTATATCTTTTTTGTAAAATCAACAATACCTTCTTCGTCATCAACAACCATAAGTTTTAACTGTCTTTGTTCATCCATTTTACCTGAACCTCCTTTTCAATATATCAAAATAGCCTACTGCCTTTATCTTTATCCTTTTTCTCGAATTCTTCTGGCTTTATATCATTAGCTATGGGAAGTTCAATAATAAAAGTAGAGCCCTTACCAGGTCCATCTGATTCAGCCCAAATCCTTCCTTTATGATGTTCAACAATCTTCTTGGCATTATAAAGACCCATGCCTGTGCCCTCAGTTGATGCCTTGGTCGTGACAAATTGGGTAAAAATAACCGAAAGCATCTCTTTCTTTATTCCATAGCCGTTATCAATAAATGATATCTTCACCCAGTCATGGTTGACGTTATCGAGCCTTAAGGTAATCCTCTTTTCCTTTAAATCCATCACGGCATGAATGGAGTTATTGGCAAAGATTGTCAGAACCTGCATAAGTTGAGGACGCTCTCCCCTAACAAAGACTTTTTCTTTAAGATTGGATGCTTTTCCAAACAAGACTAATTTTTCCTTAAATTTAGGCTGGTTAACCCTACAGAACATTGCCACAACATCTTCGATATCTAATGCCTTAAACTCACCCGTAGTCTTCTGACCAAAGCCCCTGATAGCTTCTACCATACTGGCGATTCTTTTAGCTGCCTCCAAAACAAAATCAGAAGATTCCTCTAAATCTTTTCTCTTGGCTTCATCTATCACATCCCTAAGGATGCCTTTTTTTAAATGCCCAGCATGACCCAAAATAATCTGAACTGGATTATCTATTTCATGGGCCAAAGAATAAGAGTAGGTATCCATCTCTTCTAAGCGAGCTTTTCGCTGCCTATCTTCTATCTCACGCCAAAAACGACAGTTTTCGATGGCAAGACTTGTTGAGTAAGAAAGTGTTTCAAAAACAAGAACGTCATCCGAAGTATACATCTGATGGTTAGGCTTTGAACCAAAAACCATAAATCCCAACAATGAATC
>JAGVOC010000345.1 GCA_020052975.1 Desulfobacterales bacterium
AGGCGCACGAATCTTGAGAAATGAAGCGTACTTGCTGGTACGCTGCAATGACGAAAGATGAAGTGCAACACAGCAGAATGACTTTTTACGAAGCCGTCATATTTTTACCTCACCTCGATAAACGGGATAAGTAAGTTTACGAAATTATTTCCTGCCGCTCTTTTCAGTACCCCCTTGAGGGGTAGAAAAACGCAGTAAATAATTTCTTACTTACTAAGCATTTCAATAAAGGCCTCTATTCTTGTCTGTTGCTGACCTATCGACCTCAATGTGCAGTCTCCTTCAAGAACAAGCAAGGGCATCCCGGCTTTCTGGAATTCTTCACGGATTGAAGGCAGACGGGAAAGATACGGATCACAGAATTTTACAACATGGCCTATTGCGCCACGGGCGCCGGATTCTTTTGCTTTTGAAATCAAAATCTTACCGATTTTACCAGGTATCGTACTGTCGATTGTTCTTGCGCAGGGAGGACGAAGAAGAAGGCTTTCTGCAAGGCTTTCTACAACGCCTTTTTTATCGTCTGTTGAAACAGGATTAAAAAAGCGCGAACCCGTGCAAAGGTCATCCCCGATGATTTTTGCCCCGCTTGATTCAAAGAGCAGGAATGCCTCCGGATCAGGAAAAACATGGCCGAAAAGAAAGACAGGAACTCCTTCATTCGTTGTTTTTCCCTGTATATTTTCAGAAAGAAGCCTTCTTGCCTCTTCTATGAATGTAATGGGAGATCCGGTCACTGACCTGTTGAACAATTCCTGCAGAACAGAGACGCTCGTATCCGTTTTTCCGGCATATATTTTCCCCGTCAGTTCATTCATAAAATCAGCAATCTGGTTATAAAGGAGAATTCCGTATTCGATATCAGCAATTTCGGTCTTTTTGCCGTTCCATCCCGAAACGGTATCAACAAACCTTGATATTTCACCGGCAAAAAATGAAACAGCAAGTTCATCGGTTGTGGCCGGAAGGTCAATGAGTATCATGTTTACATCAGGCCTGACGTGATGCCACGCATCTGCCAGTCGCCGCATTGCATCGCAACTGTTCATGAAAACCATTCCGGCAAGGTCGGGAAGATCATTGCCCATTGCGCGGTCAAGAATCTTTTTTATGTGAGGGCAGAGATTGTCATGTAATATATGCCCGGCCTGATCGGGTGAATCTCCCATAGGAAGAATGCGGTATGGGGTATAACCTGCGGCGTAAATAATCGGAAGCGGAGTATAGGCACAGGCAAAGCCTATATATCCTTTGTTATCTGACATCAGTTTGTCTCCTTGTTTTCATTGCAAAAAAATCATTTTTACGGGAATCTTTAAAGTTCAGTATTGCAGTAATGTGAAATCAGTTCAAGAGGAAAAAACACTTTTTCCGCAATATATTTGGTGTCAATCCGAATACCTCTTCTCTTCATGGCAACTGAAGCGAAACTGTCGGCTCTTTGAAGCGAGCCTGACAGAATAGACATCAAATTCGACACAAATAAGGCTGACATCAAGCCAGTGTTCCACAATGAACTCAAAAAAGTGGGTGACTTCCTGAAAGAGTACCCCAATGCGAAAGGAACCATCGAAGGGCACACCGACAACGTGGGGGGAAGGAGATGAATGCGAAGCTCTCACAGCGTCTTGCTGAAAGCGTACGCAACTACGTCATCAAAAAATTCGGCATTGATGCCGGCCGTATTGCCGCCAAAGGTTTTGGTCTCACCAAGCCGGTTGCCGACAACAAAACCAAGGCAGGCAGAACTCAAAACCGCCGAATTGAAGCAAACTTCAGCTGCGAATAAACTTTTGATTACAGTTTGAACCGAAACAGCGAGCGCATTCCCCGCTGTTCGCGGCGGGGAGCTTCAAATTAACAGGCCCTTCAGAGATATTCCTGAAGGGCCTGTTTTTTTATTGAAAACTCAGCCACACTCAATGTTAATGCATGATAACCTTCATTAAAAGCACTGCTTGCAATCGGATAATCCACACTTCAATTCGAAATCAGACGCTGTGGTTTTGCAGGTGGAGACAGCGATTCTGCCGGATATTCGATTTTGAATAATCAGTAATTGGATTAATTTACGTATAGCTTTCTGTTATCCACAAATAGTCAATCTTGATGAAAGCACAAGATTTCAAACCGAAATCATCGATGGTATTTTTCTCACTTGGCTAAAAAAAGCTGTTTCCAAAATTCACCCTGCTTTCCATGCTTTCTGACAATTCATTTTGACATTTTAACAAGTTATGATATTCAAATCCGGACTGTTCCGATCTTTTGATCTAATTCCTGCAATATTCTTACAATGAGGCTTTGCAAATGAAGAAAGCAATTACAGCTCTTTTTGCGTTACTCTTTTTGATCCTTACCGTATCCGGCGCTTTGGCCGCTGAAAAAAAGAACAAGCCTGAAATAAAGACAGTTAATAATTACATAGCCATCTTTGATTTTGAAGTCACAACCGGAGACAAGGGCATTTCCCGTCCTCTTGCAGATAAAGTCATTCACGTGTTTTCCGAGTCCGACAAGTATGAAGTCATAGAACGCGGCAACATGAACAAGATACTCGGCGAGCAGAAATTCCAGATGTCGGGCTGCGTGGCACAGGAGTGCAAGGTCGAGGCGGGCCAGATACTTGGCGTGGGAAAGATAGTAAGCGGTTCTGTGGGCATGGTCGGCAAGGTATACTATCTGACGCTCCAGTTGATAGACGTTAAGACAGGAAAGGTAGTGCTTTCTGCTGAGGATGAATGCAGATGCGAACTTGAAGAACTGCTCGGCTCAACCAGGAGGCTTGCAAAAAAACTCCTAGGAGAAAAGGTTGAGGAGCCTGTGGCGATAGTGCAGAAACCGGCAACCGTAGCGATTGTCCCACCCGCAGCTCCGGCCAAGGAAACCGCGAGGGATGGCCGTTTCATCGCCTATGACAACGGGACAGTCTCGGACACGCGGACGAACCTGATGTGGGCGGCGAAAGACAACGGGGCTGGAATTAACTGGCAAGATGCCAAGAAATATTGTGAGAATTATCGGGGAGGCGGGTACACAGACTGGCGGATGCCGACGCAGGATGAGCTGGCTGGGTTGTACGATACGACTAAAACTTATAAGTCTGCCTGTGGATATGATGTCCATTCAACGGAATTGATTCGTCTTACTTGTGTTGCGCCCTGGGCTTCCGAAACGCGCGGTTCCCTTGCTGCGCAATTCGATCTCAACGGTGGCGGGCGGTACTGGTTTCCCCCAACGACCGGCCCAATCTACCGGGCTCTCCCGGTGCGTTCTGGCAAATAGATTATTTGGTCATTTGGTCATTTGATTATTTTGAACGGTAATCTTCAACCTTGCAGATTCAAACAGGCTGCGGACTCGTAGGTAATGTCAGCAGCCGTCCTTCCTTCCTGAAACATTCAAAAAGGCTATGCAGATGAAAGATCCATGATTATAAATGCAAATCCAGATGCTCCTGTATGATGACCGATAATATCTGGGTTATGTCTATCATGATATTATGTATAAAAAGACGTAACTGATAAGAATTTATTGACAATTATGAGAGACAGATCTACTAATATTTAAAAGGTATTGGCATTTCAGGTTTTATTTTTCTGGAAATACGTATTCCATATATTAATAGTTCTGCATCTAAAGAGACATCCATGAAAGACGAAGACAGGAAGAAGATTGAAGAGATCATGGCTGGAATACAATGCCCAAAGAACTTCAAATGTGCAGAAAGCGGGTTCGAGCGTCTCTGCAAGGCAGAGGACTTTGGAGCAAGAGACTATCTCGACTGTCTTGAGAAGAACCCCTCGAGTTGTCCGTTTGCGGTGTTATTTAAAAACAGTCATTTGTGCCATTGCCCGCTCCGAGTGTATCTTTCCAAGAAGCTGAAGAAGTAGTATATAGGCAAGGACGCAGAACATCAAGGCGCTGTACCTGACCGCTTTTCCGCTACGCTATAAAGCGGCAGGTGAGCTTGGTTGTTTAGATCAATTATTTCAAACGCAAATCCTCAAAATATATCATCCACCATGCTCGTTTGTTTGTAGGTGATAGAAAGCTTTCCGGCACGATGCCGTTCACCCATCAATCTCCCCCCTTTGATTGTCACCCTTGTTGCTCTCCGTTGGGCTGATGCCGGAAGGTGGAAGCGGGATGATATGAATATGGATGATGGTGTTGAAATGGTATTTTTATTGTGATATTCAATCCATGATGGATTTAATTTGTATTTTATCAAGATAAGTCACTTTACCAGAAGGAGGGAGTTATGGGAAAAGAAGTAAGGTATCAGGATAAACCCTGGCTTGCGTTTTACGACAAGGGCGTTCCTTCAACCATCAATTATGATCCGATCTGCCTGCCGGAATCTTTTGAAAACTCGGTAAAGAAATTCCCGGACAGGATGGCATTATCTTTCCAGGGATATGAAGTCGCTTACAGCCGGCTTAAGGATATGGTAGACAGGTTTGCATCATGCCTGGTGGATTTTGGCATAAAAAAAGATGACAGGGTTGCCATCCTTCTTCCCAATCTTAT
>JAGVOC010000199.1 GCA_020052975.1 Desulfobacterales bacterium
CACGGGCCGCCCGGTATCCGGTATTTTAAGATGCCCGGTAACGCTTGTCCCTCCGCCGTAAGGAACAACCGCTATCCCGTGCTTTCCGGCAAAGTCCATAAGATCATCAAGTTCTTCAACTGTTGCAGGAAAAGCTACTCCATCCGGGAATTTACTCATAGTGCCGCACCGGAGATCTATCCAGTCGGACATGCTCTGGCCGTGGGCATGGTGGAGCCTTGTTTCCTGATTTACCGACACAAGATCATGTGAAGGCATGTTTGAAGCGGGCACGCGTTCCAGAATCTTTTCAATAGAAACGTCTTTTCCGGGAGACCCTTCTCCGATCAGACCTTTTAGTATTTCAAGCCCCTTTGCAGGAAGTTCAACATTAACCGAAAGATCACCCCAACCGTTCCAGCGCTTCATTTACCACACTCCGTCCATATGTACTCCGCAATACGGGCACTTGCTGTTTTCAACCACATTCTTTCTTATATTAAAACCCCACCTCGAGATAAGAACCTTTCCGCAACTGTAACAGAATGTGCTTTCTCCGTTTTCCCCGGGGACATTTCCTGTATAAACATATTTCAAACCGCATTTCATGCCGATCTCCCTTGCAGCAACAAGAGTTTCAACGGGAGTAGAAGGCCTGTCTTCAAGCTTGTAAGTCGGGTGAAACCTGCTTATGTGCCATGGAGTCGCGGGGCCAAGTGAACCGGCAATAAACATGGCAAGTTCTTCAAGCTCTTTTTTATCATCGTTTAAGCCCGGAATAAGCAGGGTTGTAACTTCAACAAAAATGCCGGAAGACTTCATATCCACTAATGTTTCCTTGACATTTTCAAGCTTTGCCCCGCACATTTTTTTGTAAAAATCTTTGTTATATGCCTTTAAATCCACATTTGCCGCATCAAGAAAGGGCTGAATCATGCCGAGAGCTTCCTTTGACATGTAGCCATTTGTTACAAAAATATTCTTTAAATCTTTTTCACGGGCAAGCCTCGCCGTATCCATTGCAAATTCAAAAAAGACCGTAGGTTCAGTATAGGTATAGGAAATGCTCCTGCAGTTTCCTTTTATCGCTGCAGAAACAACATCTTCAGGTGTAAACCTGTCCCCTGTTATCAAGCCCTTGTACTCTGAAGGCATCTGTGAAATATCCGCGTTCTGGCAGAAAAGGCATTTGAAATTGCACCCGGCTGTTGCAATCGAATAGGAGAGACTTCCGGGCAGGAAGTGAAAAAGGGGTTTTTTCTCTACCGGATCTATGTGCCTTGCTATAAGCTTTCCGTAAACAAGGGTATTAAGAATTCCCTCCAGGTTTTCACGGACACCGCATATCCCCCTCTTGCCGTTTTCTATGACACACCCGTGTTTGCAAAGACTGCACCTGACTTTTTTATCCTTAAGGTGTTCATAAAGAAGGGCTTCCAAGGTCCATTCCTCCTGATGACGGCTTACCCCGCCACAGCGCTGCTGGTCTGTTTCGGGTAGGTAATGGTTAGAGGCGTTGTTCTGAACCGCGGAACAAGGGTGATAACTATGCCCGCAAAGGATCCGAACGGATATTTTTTTGCTATGTTGGTTTGTTCAAGCTTATCGGCAATTATCTGCGCAGGAAAAGAAAATCTGTTTACCGTCCCCCATGATACCGGGACATCTCCCAACAAGCTTCTTATAATCTTCTTGATTTCCCAGACATTAAAAAAGCTTGCGTGCCTGTATACCGATTCGAAAAAAATCCCTTTTGCCCGCATGCTGACGAAATTAATCGAAAAACTGTTAAGAATCCCAATAAATACCTTGTCTTTTGCAACCCTGCAGGCTTCTTCTATAGCTTTTTTAGGATCATCAACAAACTCCAGCGATGTGAAAAAGGAGGCATAATTGAAAGAATTATCGTCAAACGGAAGGTCTTCGGCAAAACCCCGGCGAAGCTCAACCCGGTTTCCCAACTTATTAAAAGCAGAATCCAGCATGTCCTGTGAAGGATCAATTCCGGTTACGGAAAGCCCCATGTCTATAAACGGAATAAGGCTTTCACCGGTTCCGCAACCTATATCGAGAACTGTTTCCCTCCGGACAGGCTGAAGCATCTCTATCATGAGTTTTTTTTCGAGAATTGAAAAAAGCCTGTTATCCGGTTTTTCAAACCACTGGTCGTATTCTTTGGTATCCTTATTATTAAACACGTACCCCATAGTGGTTCTCTGCAAATATATTAAAATATGTGGTTCTTCTCCCATTTATTTGGGAGAAAGGGGCCAAGGATTCGAGGATTCAAGTGTTTGTTTTCTAAGTATTTCACTTGGACCCTAGAATCTTTGACCCCTTGAATCCTGATTGGATCACCAACTAACAGCCATGCCCGGAGCAGGCACAACACGAAACATGAGAATACAGGAGTCAGGAGCCATAATAACCATGGTATTGTTTTTCTTCTGTATTCTGTATTCTGTATTCTGACTCCTGTATTCTCATAGAAATTAGGAGATGATCCAAATAGGCCAATACTCCTACCTAAAAAGTCCATCAGGCTTCTTTAACGGCTGCCACTCCTTCCGGTTTTTTCTTGTTTTTTCTTCTAAACCGGCGCCTCTTTTTCGGTTTCGGTTTTTCTCCCTGTGCTTCGGCCGGTTCCATAATTTTTTCTGGCTCCAGGGCCGATTCTGCAATTTCTTCAAATTCCAAGTCGGAGTCCGCCTTTTCTTCTATCTGGCCCTCAGGGGCAAAACCAAAAAAACTGCCCGGGAAATGATCCTTTTTGGGTTTTGCCTCAAGCTCTCTTACAGGCGGCCTGGCGGGAGTCCTTACCGGAAAGCTTTTTTGTTTCTCCCGCCCCCGGTTAAATCTATCTTTTGTTTCTTTCCCGCGCCCCCTTCTGGTAAAAACAGGCTTGCTTATATCTTCAACGAACCAGTCGTCTTCAGGCCAGACTACAGGTATTTTGTGGCCCAGTTTATCCTCTATGCTCTCGAGGTATAGTACAAAATCCTCGCACGCGAGGGAGATGGCGATTCCATTCTTACCGGCTCTGGCGGTGCGCCCGATCCTGTGAATATAGTTCTCGGCGTCCTGAGGCAGATCATAATTAATTACATGGGTTATATCTTCAACATGAATGCCCCGGGAAGCAACATCTGTTGCAACCAGAATCTTTATGCTGCCGTTTTTAAAACGCTCCATCAGGCTGAAACGCTGGCGTTGAGGCAGATCTCCCGTTATTCCCTCGGCAGGATACCCGTTTCTTTTCAGCTTTTCTGTCACCCATTCGACTCCCGATTTTGTATTTACAAAAATAAGAGCTCTTGACCAGTCCTCTCTCTTAAACAGACCAAGCAAAAGGGAAAACTTTGAATCTTTACCTACATGAAACAGGCTCTGGTTTATCCCCTCAACAACCACTTCTTCCGGCGCAACAGAAATGAATTCCGGCAGATTCATGTATTCATATGTCAATTCGAGGACACTGTATGAAAGAGTTGCCGAAAAAAGCATGGATTGCCTTTTCTGATAATGAGGAAGCTTTTGCAGGATATACCGCATATCTTTTGAGAAACCAAGGTCAAGAAGGCGATCGGCTTCATCGATCACCACGATCTTTATTTCTGCTGTTTTGAAAATCCCCTGCTTGAAATAATCGATAATTCTTCCGGGAGTGCATATAACTATATCAACTCCTTTGCGAAGTATATCGGCCTGTTTCTGATAATCGACACCTCCAACCACCTGCACATGGGTTAACCCAGTGTAACGGCAAAGAATACTGGCCTCCTCATCGATTTGCTGAGCCAATTCTCTTGTCGGAGCGACAATAATAGCCGATGGGAAACCTGCCACCCTGTCTTTAAACTCCAGAATGCGGGACATGACCGTAACCAGGAAGGCCGCGGTTTTTCCTGTTCCTGTCTGTGCCTGGCCGGCAACATCCTTGCCTGTAAGCGATAAAGGCAATACCCTGGCCTGTATTGGTGTGCAAAAAGTAAAGCCTGCATCCTTTATTCCCATCAGTATCTCGGAAGACAAATTGAATTCCTCAAAACTGACGCTTGTCAGGAAGTTTGGTTTTTCAGCACGCTGTGGAACTTCCAATTCCGGAAGTTCTTGTTCATCTGTCATTTTTTCCTCGTTCTGCTGTAGAAAATAATTGAAAAGTTTGATTTAATTTAGGGAATTATACACCTTTGCATTTTTAATGCAAGTGAAGGATTGACGGCTTCGTAAAAAGCCGGGATCTCACGCCAAGCCACGAAGATCACAAAGTTAACTTATTAATATTAAATGATATTTTCTTTGTGCTCTTAGCGGCTTTGTGAGAAAATAGAGTTTTTACGAGTCCATCGAGTATTGATATGATCCTATTGTTTTGACTTTTTATAGTCATAAATATTAGTATAGTGTCCATCCAGAAACAAAGTTTGGACACAGTTGAGTTTCCAATTCGGAAATCGGCAATTTTGGGCAAGCTCAAGAAAATCAAGGGATTGCGCTGAGGCATACGCAATGTATGCCGCACAAGAAATCCCGCAGATTGACACCGAGATCGCTCAAAAGGGCCATTTCCAGATGGAAACTAGTATAAGATGTTGAGTGAGATGATACAAATCTTATAAAGTCAGGAATAAAGATGAAGGATTTTTTTAAAGTTACAGACTTGGAAAAAGTTCTCGAATATGTATCTTTGTTTCAAACGGTAGAAACAGAGCAGATTTCCCTGCAGGATACACCCGGAAGAATACTTGCCGAAAACATTATATCCGACATCGACCTTCCCGGTTTTTCACGCTCAACAATGGACGGCTTCGCTGTCCGGGCCTCATCCACTTTCGGAGCATCTGAAGAAAATCCGGCATATCTTTCGGTGGTTGGATCCATAGCCATGGGTGAAACTCCTTCCTTTTCCGTAAACCAGGGTGAAGTCGCAAAAATATCAACCGGCGGTATGCTTCCAAAAGGTGCGGACAGCGTAATAATGATTGAACATACAGAAACTCTGGATGAAAAAACAATCGAAGCATATAAAAGTGTTGCACCCGGCCAGCATATGATTGAAAAAGGGGAAGATTTTACTAAAGGCAACATCATACTGTCTGCCGGGCAGAAAATAAGACCACAGGAAACAGGGCTTCTTGCCGCTTTCGGGAAAGAGAGGGTATCGGTATTCAAGAAACCGGTTATCAGTATAATTTCAACAGGCGACGAAATAGTCCCTGTCTCCTCAATTCCGGGCCCCGGGCAAATCAGGGATATAAACACCTATACTCTTTCGGGTCAGGTAAAGGAAGCAGGGTGTATTCCGTTACACCTTGGAATTGTTAAAGATGATTTTACCACCCTTTTTGAAAAATGCAGCGAAGCGCTTGACGCGTCTGACATGGTTTTAATCTCGGGCGGAAGCTCCGTGGGTGTTCGTGATTTTACAATAGAAGTTTTGTCCGAGCTCCCTGACTCTGACATAGTTGTACACGGAATTTCCATCAGCCCCGGCAAACCAACGATTCTTTCAAGGTCGGGCAAAAAGCCTTTATGGGGACTTCCCGGGCACGTGGTCTCCGCCATGATAGTTTTTGCCGCGGTAGTAAGGCCGTTTATCGAAAAGATAAGCGGATTGTCAGCCCTGCACAGAAGCCGGCTGACTCTTTCCGCGCTCCTGTCAAGGAATATTGCTTCAGCCCAGGGAAGAACGGATTATATAAGAGTCAGGCTGATAAAAAAAGAGGGTGTTCTCTGGGCAGAACCTGTTTTGGGAAAATCAGGACTCATTAACACAATGGTTAAAGCAGACGGGTTAATAGAAATCGGACAGAATACAGAAGGCCTGGAAAAAGGAACAGTTGTTCAGGTAATCCCGTTGTGACTTTTTACGAAGCCATCAAATATGATGGCTTCGTAAAAAGTCCAAATTCAGACGGCAAAGTAAAAAGCTCATTATGCAAGGCGCACGAATCTTGAGGAATGAAGCGTACTTGTCAGTACGCTGCAATGACGAAAGATGAAGTGCAACACAGCAGAATGACTTTTTACGAAGCCGTCAAATATAAATGAGGAGTTTATTATGAGTACGCGTAATATTTATCTGAAAATGAAGACCCTTGAAGAAGCAAGAGAAATTCTTTTTTCAAGGTTTACTCATATTAAAAGCCTTCCGGGCGAAATAGTTTCTGTTCCTGATGCTGTAGGCCGGGTGACGGCTGAACCTGTCAGCGCAAGGCTTTCTTCTCCTAATTTTCATTCTGCGGCAATGGACGGCATCGCAGTAAAAGCAGAAAACACATTCGGCGCCGGCGAGGTCAGTCCAAAGGAGCTTATCACAAACAGAGATGCTTTTTTTCTCAATACCGGCCATGTGCTCCCCAAAGACACAAATGCCGTTATTATGATCGAACATGTAAACATCCTTGATGAAAAGCGGATCGCAATAGAAGCTCCTGCTGTTCCATGGCAGCATGTCAGAAAAATGGGAGAGGACATAGTTGCAACAGAGCTGCTTTTTCCCCAGAATCACGTAATAACACCTTACTGTGTCGGAGCGCTTCTTTCAGGAGGAATCTTCTCGGTTTCCGTCAGAAGAAAGCCGAGGGTTCTCATAATTCCTACCGGTTCCGAGCTTGTTGACTGGAAAGATATAAATATTGACGGTCTTAAACCCGGACAGGTGCTTGAAACAAATTCCTTTGTTCTCGGGAAACTCACGGAGGCTTCAGGCGGGGTTTATGAAAGATACGAAAAAGTAATTGATGACGCAGGCAAAATAAAAGAATCCGTCTTAAAAGCTGCAGACAGCGAGTACGATATTGTGCTCATCATCGGCGGGTCATCAGCAGGTTCAGAAGATTATGCAAAAAGCGTCATACTTGATGCAGGTGAAGTGTTCGTCCACGGAGTAACGATAATGCCCGGGAAGCCGGTCGTAATCGGCATGGTTAAAAACAAACCGGTTTTCGGAATTCCCGGTTATCCCGTATCAGCCATTGTAGCTTTTGAGCAGTTTGTCCAGCCTTTAATATGTAAAATGTTGGGACAGCCGGAGAGAGAAAGACAAAAAGCTGAAGTGCTGACGGCAAAAAAAATCACATCAAAGCTCGGCTTAGAGGAATTTCTGCGGGTAAAACTCGGGAAGGTCGGAGAAAGAATAATCGCAACACCTCTTCCAAGGGGTGCGGGATGCATTACAACAATTACAGAAGCAGATGGAATCATACGCATACCAAATCATGTTGAAGGAATAAATGCTCAGGAGCCTGTTTTGGCGGAACTTCTGCGCCCGCTTTCTTCAATAAACAACACAATCGTTGTGGTCGGGAGCCATGACAATACACTCGATGTTCTTGCAGACAGGATAAGGGCGGGACGCAATAACCTCACCCTTTCTTCAAGTCACGTCGGCAGCATGGGCGGACTCATGGCGATCAAATCAGGAGTATGCCATCTTGCCGGCTCCCACCTTCTTGATACTGCAGACGGCTCATACAATGTATCTTACATCAGAAAATATCTCCCCGGCATGAAAATAAAACTCGTTCACCTTGTGTTCAGAGACCAGGGCCTCATCATTGCAAAAGGAAACCCAAAGGGCGTTAAGGGAATCGAAGACCTTGCCAGAAAGGACATCACCTTCATCAACCGGCAGGGCGGATCAGGAACCAGGATACTTCTCGATTACAGATTAAAACAGTTTGGAATAGATCCGGAACATATAACGGGATATGATAATGAAGAATTTACTCACATGTCTGTAGCAGTTTCTGTTTTGAGCGGCTCTTCCGATGTCGGACTTGGTATATTTGCCGCAGCAAATGCCCTTCATCTTGATTTTATACCTGTTGTAACAGAACAGTACGATCTTGTTATCCCTGATGTATATTTTGAAACCGAAAACATGCAAATACTTCTTGAAACAATAAACACGGCGGATTTTAAAAAACGAGTTGAGGCATTGGGCGGGTATAGCACAAAAAAAACCGGCGAAATAATGACGGTTTCGTAAAAATAAAATAGGAGTCAAGGATTCAGGGGTTCGAGGATTCGAGTGAAAAACCCGCTTGAACCCTTGAATCCTCGAATCCTTGAACCCGTTTCTTCAACTAATCAGGAGAAGAATCTCAAATATGAATTGCAAGCTAATAGACCATACTGCCGACTTTGGGATAGAGGTTTACGGTACCGGCCTGGGGAATCTCTTCGAAAACGCAGGTTATGCAATGTATGATGTCATAACAGACACAAACAACTTAACTGATTTGTCTGAAACAACCATCAATGTTTCAGGGATAGACTGGCCGGATCTTATGGTAAACTGGTTAAGAGAGCTTTTATATCTCTGGACAGGGAAGGGGCTGCTTGTTAAGATAATAAACATGATATCCATTTCAGAATACGCCCTGTCCGCAAATGTGAAATACGAACCTTATGTTCCGGATCGCCACCTGATAAAAAGCGAATTGAAAGCTGTGACGTATCATCAGGTCAAGGTTGAAGGAAAAAATTCAGAATGGGAAGCAAGAATAATTTTTGATGTGTAAGCCCAAAGGATTCGAGGATTCAAGGGGTCAAGGGTTCGGTGTAATAGATATGAAATTAAATCAATTAGATGATTACCGGTGGGAGGTCCCTAAAACGGGACTCATGCGTGTTCCGGGAATAATATATGCCGACAGGGAAATGCTTGAAAACATAAAGCAGGAAGAGGCCGTAAAACAGGTTGCAAATGTTGCAACTCTGCCCGGAATCATAAAAGCCTCTCTTGCAATGCCTGATATCCACTGGGGTTACGGCTTTCCAATAGGGGGTGTTGCAGCATTTGACTGGGAAACAGGAATTATATCTCCGGGCGGAGTAGGATACGATATAAATTGCGGGGTACGCCTTGCATCAACACTGCTTACCGCAAAGGATGTTAAAGAAAAACTCGAAGATCTTGTTAATTCTCTGCACCGCAACATTCCTTCAGGGGTGGGATCAACCGGTTCAATAAAACTCGCATATTCAGAAGAAAAAAAAGTGTTAAAAGAAGGAAGCAGATGGGCTTTGCGGCATGGCATGGGCGAGGAATCCGACATTGAGCACACGGAAGATTGCGGATGCATGCAGAATGCCGACCCCGATACATTAAGCGACAAGGCGCTTGAAAGGGGGCTCAGGCAGCTCGGAACTCTTGGTTCAGGTAATCATTTTGTTGAAATAGGCATGGTTGAAAAAATATATGATCCTGATACAGCGCGGGTTTTTGGTCTTTTTGAGGGCCAGGCAACTCTCATGCTCCATTCCGGTTCAAGGGGATTGGGATACCAGGTATGCGACGATTTTCTGGCCCACATGGCAAAGAACGTCAAAAAACTCGGATTCGAGATTCCGGACAGGCAGCTTGCCTGTTCAATGATCCAGTCTGACGCCGGTATTCGCTACTTTAATGCCATGGCTTGTGCCGCCAATTATGCATGGGCAAACAGGCAGATCCTTATGCACAGAGCCCGGGAAGTGTTTCAAAAAGTTATTGGAATAGGTCCAAGGAATCTTGGCATGAGCCTTGTTTATGACGTTTGCCACAATATAGCAAAAAAAGAGGTCCACATTATTGACGGTAAAAAGCGTATTGTCTGTGTTCACAGAAAAGGAGCTACACGGGCCTTTCCCCCAGGACACGAGTCTGTTTGTGAAAAATACAGGCCTGTCGGCCAGCCGATACTCGTTCCCGGAGATATGGGAAGGGCTTCTTATGTCCTTGCCGGAACAGAAAAAGCCATGGAGGAGACCTTCGGATCAACATGTCATGGCGCCGGGCGCGTCTTAAGCAGGACAGCGGCTCTTAAAAAGAGCAAGGGAAGATCCATTCAGCGTGAACTGGAAGACCAGGGGGTGCTTGTAAGATGGACAGGCAGGTCAACCCTTGGTGAAGAGATGCCCGAAGCCTACAAGGATGTTTCACAGGTAGTCGGAGTGGTTCACGGAGCAGGCATCTCAAAAATGGTGGCTAAGCTTAGACCACTGGCAGTTTTAAAAGGATGACGGCTTCGTAAAAAGTTACTCTGCTTAAGTTGCGCTTAATTTCCTTTTTTACATTTTCAGGCGGGGGCTGCTGCACTATTTTTCGCCGTATTGCATTGCGATCGGAATATTTTCTTTAATCATCGGGCTATAGTAAAGGAGGGAGAACCATGAATTCCGGAATCTTCAGAGAATACGACATAAGGGGAATAACCGGTAAGGATCTTACAGAAGAAGATGTAATATTGATTGGAAAAGGGATTGGCACCTACCTTCTTGAACGCGGCAAATCAAAGCTGACTGTCGGGCGCGACTGCCGGTTAACCTCGGACAGCTACGCCGAAAGGGTTATTGAAGGGCTGCTGTCAACCGGCTGTGATGTGATTGATATCGGAATCTGTCCTACTCCGGTCCTTTATTTTTCAATACAGCATCTTTCTCAGGAAGGGGCGGTAATGGTTACCGCAAGCCACAATCCGCCTCAATATAACGGTTTTAAAGTCTGTATCGGC
>JAGVOC010000370.1 GCA_020052975.1 Desulfobacterales bacterium
AAATATATAAAGCATCATCGTGAGATTGAGCAAGGGCCTGCGCAGCTCTTTTAAGCTGCGCCAAGGATGCCCCGTCGGCTTGCCGCGGGGAGTTTCACTGGAGATAGATGAATTAATTTCCTTTTTTTATCCCTAATTTGGAGTATAGCCGAATCTGAATGTTGGATATAACCGAGTTAGTGAAATATGTTTTCAATAAGGAATTGAATGAAAAAGGCCATTTTCATATCATCCACATTTGATGATCTAAAAAATCACAGGCGTAAAATTTGGGATCTGCTGGAAAAATACGATGTTGATGTCCGTGGGATGGAAAGATTCGGTGCAAGGAAGGAAGCCCCGCTCACAACGTGCCTCAGCGAGGTTGAACAATGTGATATTTTTGTTGGTGTAATTGCATATCGTTTAGGGAGTGTTGATGAAACGTCAGGTAAATCTTTCACTCAAAGAGAATATGAAAAAGCTTATGAACTGAATCATGAGATTCTTATATATATGATTGATGAGAAGGATGCGCTGATCACTGCTCAAAATATTGATTTTGATGAAAAGAGGGAAAAGCTGATAGCTTTCAAATCAATTCTCAAGGATCGGCACACCATTGACTTCTTTTTATCTGAGGATGATTTAGCAGAGAAGTTGAAAAGAAAGTTCGATGTCCTTTTACAATCAAAGAAAGAAAAAAGGGAACATTCAACTGACGAGTACATTAATTCCAAAGAAATTATTTCCAAGTTTTTATTACTACCAAAAGTTTACTCAGGGCGCGAGGTCAAGCTCAAGATAAACTTAGTTAGCAGTCCCTTCCCAGTTTCAAAGTCGTTGAGTTCAAACTTCAACCTTGAGTATGGCAAGACGATCGGTGTAAGAATAGAAATCAAGGAGCCATCGGTTGATGATGCGTTTAAATATATTTTTATCGATGAAGGCAATATCAATAGATTCTTTTCTTTGCGACAACAAGAGGACATAGAGGTATATGGGAAACTGCAGTTCTCAGAAAACAAGATAGAGAATGTGAAAGCCAATTTTGTAAGGCAGGAATACTATACCGGAGGCATTGTAAGTTGTTTAACGCCAATTTATAATGTCGAGCTTCAAAAAGAGCTCTTCGGAGAGAGGAAAATTATCGAGGCAGAAGGAAGTATCATTATTAAGCTTACTAGGATCATAACGTAATGAATTCAACCTACCATGAATAACACATTGCAAAAGACTTATGTCCAAACCTTTCAGGCTTCTCTTGTACCTGAAACGTTATATGTTTATTTGAACCTGTAAATCTTCTGCTTTCATCCGCTCTTGATTCTGAAGACTCCTAGGTGGCGTTGAGAAAAAAAGCATGTTACCTTCGGGGCGAAAGAGGCATGCCATTCCAGAGAGACCATGAATAGCTTTACGGTGCATCGGATATGCTATTTATTTTTTACATGGTGTTAGAAATGACCGGAGTATAATAATTGTTGACCTAATAAATGAAACGTGGATGAAAACTTGCAGACTATCATGATAGTAGTAGGATAGCGATGATTAAGGAAATTGGCTTTATCAAGGCTGTGCAGACCAACAAAATACCGTCACCTACACGACAAGATTTTTCGTTAGAAAATTGGGATGAGGGATACTTCAAATATAAAGAAGGGACAAAAGAGGAGGAGCGGTTATATAACACCGGCAAAATAATATTTAATTATCTATCAAGTATCAGAGATGTTATATCGCCGCTTACCCTCTGGTCATTACCTACTCCTAATTTGTTTCGTTTCATTGTGGGAATTGTCAACCAATCATTTTTTTATATTGATCGGATGCATAAAAAGTCTATTCAACCTGGAGAGTTTGTACTTTCTGATGATATGATTCAATTAAAGCTTTCTGAAATCGATCCAGGTGCACCCTCTCTTAATCTGGTGGATTTAATTGAGAGTGCAGTTGAAGGTGCCTCCTCGTGCATCGAATATGCGCTTAAAAGAGGGCCTCAGATGGGTATGGGATATAGAGATGAACAATATTGTACTGACCTTAGATTTGCTATAAATGGAGCAATACTGTACGGATATTTTGAAGAGATGTGGTTCAAGGCTGTATGGTTGGGCTATTATTTTGATACAGGCCAGTCACCATATTTGTTCACCTTTTCTGAACCATACTTTGCATCCCTTTGGACTGTTAGCAAGCATCGCAGAGATCGTTTACATGTTGAATCTCACCACCATTTAATGAATATATGGAAGCGCAATCCTTCGTTGCGTGAAAAGTTTTCCCTAACTCAACCTTTAATTGTTTCTGAAATAGTGAGGGATGGGAAGAAAGTGAATTTTAAACTTGCACCATTTCCCATTGATACTGAGATGCCACCTGATGCTTTTGTTTATACCGGTCTGATTTCGGAGATTTATCTTGAATCATTTTGGGATGTAACTTTTCCAACCGAACACGAATTGTCATTAAGAAAACTGCTTAACGTTTGGACAGTCTTGGCCAGTATAGGGAGAATTCTCTTTCAGGCTGATCACCAAAATATGAAAATAGCATCGTTACAAGCAGCTTTTGGGTTTGCCCCCAAGTTTAAAAAAGCAGACCTTATCGATGTACTGTCAAAAGCGACAAATATGACAAGAAAAATATGTGAAAAAGCTTTAGACAGGTTTATATTTCAAGGGAATTTTAATGATGACATCTGGTTAAGGCCGCTTATCCCTCTTGATAAAGACAAATTATTGTTTGTTATTCCAGCTGTAACTGTACCCAATTTATTACGGTCTATCGAAAAGTGGATGAAAGTTGAACAAATGAGATTGGATGAGCGAGGTTCAAGCTTTGAGGAGGAAATAAGAACTTCAATTAATGATGCGATAAAGGAATCAAAAAAGCTCCGCAATGCTGGAATCGTTGTAGGAAGGAATATATATACTGTGGATATTCAAGCAGAACAGATAGACATAATTTTTTGGATACAAAACATTTTGGTTGTAGGTGAAATAAAATGTAACATATATCCTGTAACACCCATCGATATTTATAATTACATAGCTGATTTGAAAAAAGGTGCCTTACAAATAAAAAGAAAGTCGGCGTTTATTCGGAAGAATTTTATAGAATTGTTATCATCGGGTCAGATACCAGAACAAAGTTATTTTAATGTAGTGTCCATGGAAATACTGCCGATTGTAATATCAAATCTTCCTCTTCTTGTAGGTATGAGTTTCGAAGATGTTCCTATCGTTGATCAGCTAATTATTAATCAATATCTTAAGTATGGAGAGCGAGGGCTTTTTTATGTGGCCGACAAAAATGGATTTTCTCCTCCAAAGAAAATTGTTTCATTCTATGAAAATGATGCTGATGCGATGACAAAAATAGCTCAGTATCTACATGCTCCTCCGCAAATAACTGATCTATTTTCGTGGATTGACATTGAATATAAGACCATCAAAATAAGAGATGAGATTATTCAAGTAGCTGAGCCTGTGATTAAAGTTCCTGACATTAAAAAGGAAGCATTTGAACATTAAAAATAGAACAGTGGTTCATTGGGGGGATCCTGCTTCGTCAGCCGTTTCGTTATTAATGTTTCTCCTGGGAACCTTCACTGGTATAGATAATTGAAACGCGAGGCATTGAAGGTGTCAGTCGCACCCCGATTGGTATCATGGATGTGTTCAGTTCCTGATCAAATAAACGCATTTCAACTGTTGTGGGGAAAATAGAGTACTGTGAGAAAATGAGATTTCTCTGGAACCCACGAAATCTTACGATCTTTTTAATCAAAATAGGATGGAGGGAACGAGGGGAGGGGGTAAGCGGTGGCTTTATTGAATCCCGGTGATGATCTGAATCGTGATACAAAAGAATACGGATGAAGAGGTATAATACAACATGTCAACGAAGAAGAAACGGAGAATCGGCAATCTTATCGCAATGGTTATTTTCCTGCTGGTTGCCGGGTTCTATGTTATCAACGAAAAATATCCCTTCGCGGGCAAACAGGAAGAAGACCCCTATGTCTTTGTCCTTACGGTGCATGACGGAGATACCGTGAGTGTGCTTTTGGGTAGAAAAAAGGAGAAAATCAGACTGATCGGTATCGACGCGCCCGAGATGGGACAGCAACCATGGGGCGAAGGGGCGAAAAGCTATCTTGAGAGCATCCTGAATGCCTCGGGACAGAAGGTCCGGATTGAGCGTGACGTTGAAGAGAGAGACACATACGGACGTACGCTCGCATATCTCTGGACGACGAAAGGGGAGATGGTGAATGTCATGATGGTCAGGGGCGGTTACGCGATGCTCTATACGTTTCCCCCCAATGTAAAATATGTTCAGGAATTCACTGATGCACAGACGGAAGCAAGAAATGCACGGGCAGGTGTGTGGAGTGAGAACGGGCTGCAGGAAAAGCCCGGAGATTACCGGAGAGAACACCCCAGAAAGTAATTCCCCCCTCCCCGGCAGATCAGGAATTCTGATCCAGTACGGATTTTTTAAATTCCTAGTATATCGCAGACCTCGTCGGCGTTGTCGACAAGCTTAATGAGGTTCATGTCTTCAGGCGATATTGTACAATGAGGGATAAGGTTTGTCGTGAACCAGTCGAGGAGGCCTTTCCAGTATTCCCTGCCGAAGAGAATTATCGGAAACGGATAAATTTTCTTTGTCTGGGCGAGCGTGAGCGCTTCGAATAGTTCATCCATGGTGCCGAAGCCGCCGGGGAAAATGATGAAGGTGATGGAATAT
>JAGVOC010000310.1 GCA_020052975.1 Desulfobacterales bacterium
GCTTGCAGCAGATGATTTTCTCAAGTCGTTTCAGATCAGTGTTGAAACTTACCAGGGAACCGTTCAACTGAGCGGCTTCGTTAATTCTCAAAAGGCCGTTGATAAAGCGGATGAAATTGTAAGGAGCGTCAAAGGAGTCAAATCCATAAAGAATAATCTGATCGTGAAATAGGCGAAGGAGGAATACCATGAAATCAAGCACAAAAGACAACGCAGAAGGAAAGATGCACCAGGTGAAAGGTAAGATAAAAGAGGTCGCCGGGAAGATAGTCAAGAATCGCGACTTGGAAGCCGAAGGCACCGGTGAAAAGATAGCCGGCAAAGTTCAGGAAAAGATCGGTCAGGTCAAGAAAGTTGTGGGCAAGTAGAAGGGTTCTTTTTGAAGATCATCATAAACCAAATTGACAAAAGAAGGAGGACTAAATGAGATACGTATCCAAGATCGGAATTATAGGGATGGGAATAGCCTTCCCCACACTTGGGTATGAACCGGAGTAACTCAAAATCCGGAATGCACCACCTTTAAAGCAGTTCCCGTCCTGTAAACCATTATCTCATTGTCTTGCCCCTTTATCAAAGCGCCTTATGGTTTGCCGGGGAAGAAGCGTGGTGAGGTGCCCATTTACAGAAATACCTTGTAACTGATGTTCAAGGCATTTCCCAGTCGCTTAGCTATTTCCTTGCCAATGGCGGCTTGCCGTTCTCCATTTCGGAGATATGGCGCTGAGGAATGCCGACCAGTTTGGGAAGCTCGGCCTGTGGTGAAGAAGGACCCGGTTTACAGTTTGCATACGTTGCCCAGTCTCCGGTCGTACATCTTGCCGACACCGTATTCGTTCCGCCTCATGAATTTTTCCCTTGAAGGGCCGATAACCTGCATTTCAGGATGAATCTCCAGCACTTCACAGGCTATTTTCATCTCCTTGGTGCAGCCTGTGCTGAAAGTCGCATCCTTGCCAACCCATTCGGGCGGGATTTTCTTCCCAATTATCCTGAAGGAATCAACAATGTCATCATAGGTCTGAAACCTCCATATGTCGATATATCCGCTTCGCTGAGCTATTTCCCACATGTACATGAGGTCATCGGCATCCATTCCAGCCTCATAATATTCAGAGGGATTGATAATAAATGTCATTGATAACTGCTCTTTCAGATGCTGTATGAAAACAGACATAATTTTCTTTGCAATATGGATTTTCCCGGGAATTGAACCGATTATGCCGCTGTAAAAGATAACAGTCATTCCCTTTTTCTTTGCCTCATCCATCTGGCCGATTATTGTCATTGCCTTTTTCTCAAGGTCTCCATAGGAAAACTTAATTACCGAAGGATGCTTTGGCTTGTGGCTTATATTCACAGAGTCATTTTCACCGGCTGATACATTATAGATATCCTGGGTGAATTGAAAATGTGTGTCAAAGAAACGCCTTTTCTGGTCATGCCCCCTTGAGATGACAAAATCGACCTCCTTGAAAAAGCGGGCAAAGGTTGTTGAACTCAAAAGAAGATTTACGTTTTCGTGTATTCCGTCAGAAATCGCTATTATTTCATTATCGCTCCGGATAATTCTGATCAGCTCGTTTTTCCCGAGATACCGGTCTTTTATGAAAAATGTGCCTTTAAGTTCCCCTTTTATCGACGCATCTTCCATAGCATCGAAAAAATCAACCTTGGTAAAAAGAGGACCTTCCTTGAATGCCACGATTATTCTGTGTCCGAGCTTGACAAGATTTTTAATTATTGCGATATCTACCATTGCTTCGCCGGCTTCGTCCATGAGCCAGAGAATCTTCCTGCGGGCTTCCTGTGCCTTGCCGTTTTCTCTTACACATAGCGAATCAAAAAGAGGTTCAACACCGTTACCGGTAAAGTTCCGTTTGAATATTTCCAGGAAATCATCTTCGTCATATCCCGCTGATTTTGCAGATGTCCAGAGGGATGTTTCAACCGAGAGGGCAAAAAGCCTTTTTAGTTCAAGGTAATCCGCAAGCTTCCTTATGTCTGATATGGTATCGGGTGGTTCCGTCAGATACGAGGTATCTACTTTATTCAAAGCTTTTTTAAAAGCCTCCGACTTCAGGGAGGCGCCGGTCTGCACGTTGCGGGAGACTTTTTCGCACAGGTATGGGTCCGGTATATGGGAGTGGTTGATGAATATGCGTAAAAGCCGTTTTTCAAGCCTGGAAGGGAGCATCATATGGTCTCTTGTTTCATGCATGAACTTAATTCTTACCAGGGATTTAAGGAATTTATTCTCATTAGGTTCCTCTATTTGCTCATCAATGACTTTTAATATGCGTTCAAGAACTACGTTATATTTTTCCTGTATGAAATCAGGGTTGTTTCTGTTAATTAGGCTTATAAACATTTTGTCGGAGCATGGATAGAATCGTTCGTCTTCTTCCGTATACACCATGAACCTCACCTGCTCCGGGGTTGCAACCTGATCGGGATAGGAATTGTGGTCCAGATGGTTTTCAATAAAGAATGCTGTATGCCAAGCATCCTTTTCCGGATCTTTACCTTCTATATAAGGGATAATCGCATCAGATGGTATCCCATTTTGCGGGGTCTTTTCAAAAGACGGCATTATGTATCTCCTTTGAAACTTTTGTGTTATCCGGATAAATAAAACAGAAATGAAAGGGTGTGAAAAGATACTGGTTTGAGAAAAAAATCAAATAAGCAGTCGCTGATACGTTGTGTAATTCCAATGTAATAATTGATAAGCCTACTGAAACAGTAAAATAATTATGTAATGATAACAATAAATTGCTATTTAACAAAAAAGTGCATTTTTGCCGAACCGATTTCAATAACATCAAAATCCTTGAGCTGAACGGATTCAGTGACTGAAACACCGTTTATTTTCGGTTTTGATGTGCCACCTGCATAGGTAAAGAAATAGCCGCCCGGCCTCTTGCTGATTGTGGCGGCAACCTGGCCAACCAGGAATCCGCTTACCACAACATCATTTGTCGATGCTTTCCCGATTTTAAAAAACTTTTTTGATATTTCCACTTCTCCCTGCCCGCCGGCAACATATGAAAGAACCCCTATGGGCTCTTTTACCTGCGTCTTTGAAATATCCGGTGAAGTTGCATTAGGAGAACTCTTGGCCATCATTGATTTATAGGAATTTGTATCCATGACCATTGTCTGGTCCATATTTTCCTGGGGGTTGGCGGTCTCTGGTCTGGTTTCTCCATCCTTGTATGCAAAAACAATTGAATGCTTGCCGATCGTTATGACATCTCCGTGATTCAGCCAGTGTGTGGAAATAAACTGCTCGTTAACGAAGGAACCGTTTTTGCTCTGGAGGTCGGTTACCAAAAACCCTTCTCCTACGGAATCAATTTTTGCGTGGTGTCCGGATACCGCGAGATTATCGATAACGATATTGTTATCTTCACGCCTTCCGATGCTGAGCGATTTCCCTTTTTCAAGATCATACTCTTTAATAACATTATCTTTGAATTTAAGAGTCAATATCGGCATTTCAACACCTCTTTTATAAAGCTGTTTAAAAGAATATTCACATTATCTTAACAATTTTTGATATCAGCCATGCAAACCAGCCTTTTTGATTTTTTTTATCCTTCACCTTCAGAACAATTACTGTTATATTATCGTCTCCTCCGCGCTCGTTTGCGAGATCAACAAGCGCCATGCATGCCTTATGGGTTTGCTCCTTACCGACAGTTTCAAGTATCTCTTCGGGTGCAACTTTATCGCTCAAACCATCTGAACTTAATACTAATACATCCCCTTTAAAGTAGGGAGTTTCGCACACATCGGGCTTAATTGTTTCTCCAATTCCAACGGCCCGTGTAAGCATGTGCGCAAACCGGGGGGCAAGGTTTTTTGCTCTATCCGGATCAATTGCCGTCTGTTCAGCCAATACAGTGTGAGGCACTGATATAAGTTCTATTTCATCTTTATGTATCAGATAAATGGGGCTGTCGCCAACATTTGCTACAATCAGGCTTTCATCAGTAAACAGAACCGCTGAAACAGTTGATCCCATACCTTCATAAGCTTCATTTTGCTGTGATAACCCGTAAACGCCCTTGTTCGCGAGGTGAATGCTTGAAACAAGCCTGTTTGCTCCCCTTGAAATGGATTCGTCAGTATCTTCAAGCTCTTCGGTAACACCATTGTTCTCTTTAAATTGCTTCATGTAGTCACGGATGGTTTCAACTACAATGCTGCTTGCCACTTCTCCGGCCTGGTGCCCTCCCATGCCGTCAGCTACTATATAAAGATTCATGGAGTCATCAAGAAACATGGCATCTTCATTGCCTTTTCTTTTTTTCCCAACATCACTGATGCCTTTAGATTCAATTACTACCATAAAGTCCATGGTTTCAGGATTATGGCCTGAGGCCCTTGCATAATGCCATCTTTTGCCCGATTGATTTAAGTTTATGGGATATTTTCCAAAGTTTTCGGTTGAAAATGGAAATTACCGAACCATTTAACTCTGTTTATAATAAATATTTGTTGGGGTCAAGTATGATACCTTCAAATGAATAAAGTGCGCTCAGGAAGTACTTCCTGATTTCATCTTGGAGATAGCTGCTTCAATTCTTCTCTGGACTTCCCTTAAATCGGCGGCCATTTGGGATGCCCTCTGATACCGTTTTTCACGGTCCTTTTCAAGAGCCCTGTCTATAATCATAACAATCGGCTTTACAATTCTGGGGTTAATTTGTTTTGGATCGGGGTGTTTTACGTTCATTATCTGGTTCATAAGCGCTGCAGGACTGTCTCCGTAAAAAGGAAGTTTTCCTGTCAATAGCTGAAAAAACATTGTTCCCAGAGAAAATATGTCTGATCTTCCATCGACCTTTTCTCCTGAAAACTGTTCGGGAGACATATAATACGGGGTACCTTTTACAACTCCTGTCTGGGTCTGGGATGTAGCTGTTATTCTGGCAATGCCGAAGTCAGTTATTTTGACAATGCCGCTTTTCATAAGCATTATGTTGGCCGGTTTTATATCACGGTGAACAACTCCCTTCTGGTGAGCATAATCGAGGGCTTCGGCTATGTCCGCAACATATCCTATGGTTTTTGGAATCGGGAGAAGATTCTCTTTTTTAGTATATTTTTCAAGATCTTCACCTTCTAGAAATTCCATGGCTATATAGGCGAGGTTTTGATCATCTCCCGCGTCATAAATTGTGACAATGTTCGGATGGGAAAGGGTTCCTGCGCTTTCGGCTTCCCGGAAAAATTTCTCTTTCATTTTTTTAGCTTCTTCGGAATTCTCCTCTTCGCTGAAACGGAAAGTCTTTATGGCTGTTGTCCTGTTGATGCGGGGATCCTGTCCGAGGTAAACAATACCCATAGCTCCTTTCCCAAGCTGCTTCAATATTTCGTACCTGCCAAGAGTCGGCCTGGTTCCTGTTGCAGTGGAAAGCAAGCCGTCACCGGGTGATGAAGTTCCAAGGAACCCATCCCCAAAAACCATTGTCTCGCTTGCCTGGATAAGCTTCTTCTTCCTTTCGGATACATCCTTGAATTTAACATCATGCTGTTCAACATATTCATAAACGGAAGCGGCTTTGTTGAACTGCCTTTTCCTTTCGTAATCGAGCCCAAGGTTGTAAAGAATATCTTTCATCTGATCGTCCACAGGAACACGGCGGAATTTATCAAAAGCCATATCAAGCATTCCCTGCCCCTGGAAAGAGAGGCCGAGCATGCGGTTTGTTTCGGCGGATTCTCCTTCCATCTTTTCTTTTCTTGTTTCGGTAATAAAATATTTAAGACTGGTAATTCCTATATAGCCTATAATAAGTTCAATTATCGGATAGGTGGTACGTATCCAGTATCCGTTTGATACAAAAAAGAAAGCCGAACTTCCTGTGAGCAGTATAAGAAGAAGAACAAATGTTATGCCTGCGGTCATCGCTTTTAATTTAGGGAAAACAAACGTTATCAGAAGACCTATAATAAGGATTGTTACAAGTTCGGCTATGGGATTCCAGTAAGGCTGCTGAATAAATTTATTATTGAGTATTGCCCAGATCGCATGTGCAGAAAACTCGCCGAAGGACATGGCAGGATCGGTTGGGGTACCTATAGGATTCATTATTCCGGAGGCAGAAGCGCCTAACAGGACGAGCTTGTTTTTAAAGACGTTGGGTGGAATTTTATCATTAATAACATCAAAGAATGAGAAGCGCTTGAAAGAATTTCCGGGACCTTTGAAGTTTACAAGCAGTTCAGAACTTAAAGTAGTAGGAATTTTCAGCGAACCTAAAGTGACAGTTGAGCCTAATTCTGCAGAAATATTATTACCGGGCACGTTTAAAAAAACAGAAGCAAGCTTTAAAGTATATGAAGGGAAAAAGGACCCCCTGTACCCGTATATGAGGCGTTCTCTTCTTGCAATACCGTCAGGATCGTTTCCGAAATTTATATGACCTATGCCGATTGAAGATTGAAGAAAAGAGGGTATCGGGAGTATTATTTCATCAGACTGATAGTATTGAGCATCCGCCGGGCTTCTGATGCTCTGAATTGAATATTCTGAGAGGGAAGGGTCGGCTTTCTCAGTTTCTCCAACGGCACCCCGGGATTCCTTGAAAAAGACAGGCAGCACAACTTTGCCTGATTCTATAATTGCGTCTGCGAGTTTTTTGTCATTATCGAGATTTTCAATTGTTTTATGAATAGCCTGGAGGTATTCTATGTCTTTATCTTTGGCTTTATCGGAAAAAGTAGCTTTGAAAAGTTCCTCAAGTTCTTTGACTGCTTTTAATCCTGAGCTTTCTTCGTGTTCGCTTAAAATGAGATTGAGGCCTATTACCTTGGGGTCTCCGGAATTTATCTTTCTGATACCATCTGCAAGCAGGTAACGGGGCCAGGGCCATCGTCCTAATTTTTCAATCGAGTCATCATCTATGTCGACGATAACTATTTCACTTGGGGAACCGGGATCTCCTCTTAATCCCATCATGACATCGTAAAGTTTGAGCTCAAGGGTATCGAGGAAGTCCATGCGGAACAAGCCTATACCCAGAAAAAGGATGGTAATACATATTCCCGTCAAAATCGCCGGATTTTTCCTGAAAATGCTCATTATAATTTTTCTCTGGCTAAAGTTGATAAATGATCAGAAAGTATATGATGAATTTGCAAAGATAAAAATGATTCAAATTCAATCATAGAGACCTTTGAAAAACGTCCAATTTTGGCCAAGTACAAGGAAGGCGATAATTTCAACCACAGGAATACATTAAGTATTTCGAGGATAGAAATTTGAGCC
>JAGVOC010000132.1 GCA_020052975.1 Desulfobacterales bacterium
ATCAATTTCCAGAAGGACTTCACCTGGCTTGATATCTTTTGATACGTTCAATACTCAAGACCTCCTTTTTTTCCGGCCCTGTTCTCAAAAATTGAGTTGAAACCGTAATAAAGATTTTAGTAAGTTAGAAATTATTCCCTGCGTTTTTCTACCCCTCAAGGGGGTACTGAAAAAAGTCCCGTTTATCGGGGTTAAGTTTTGATATTTTTAGATCAGCGCATTTTCCTGAAATACAACTGTATTATAAACATTACACAATAAACTGAATGTGATTCAGCCAAATGGCTATATATAAGCTGCGCTTTCTTGTTGTCAAGAAATTAATGGTTTTTTATTTATTGATCTAACTTACTGTAATATTATAAATATTGGTTATCAGTCTGCTTCGGTTATCCTGTGAAACCTTTGCATAACAT
This sequence comes from Desulfobacterales bacterium, assembly GCA_020052975.1. The sequence goes on from JAGVOC010000132.1 coordinate 417, forward strand.
CAGATTAAAAGCCGTGTCTTCACAAAATGTACTCAGAATATCCAAACTGACAATAAAGTCAAGCTTATAAAATATGAGTATAATAGCGGGATATAACCGCTATTATTCAAAAGACAAGAGATGTGAGCGAAGATTTATCTTCTTGTTTTTTAAGCCTAATTTGTTTCTTATGTTATGGCGGTGGAATAAAACAGTATTTTTGGAAATCAGCAACAACTCAGCAATTTCCTTATTGGTCTTGCCCTCTTTGACCAGACCGGACACGCGGATCTCAACGGGGGTTAAATTGACGAGTCTTGATGTCAGCCTGCTGATAAAAGGCGAAATGATGTTGTTCAAGTTCGTTTCCAAAATGCGCACCAATGTCCTTTGGCGCGTATCCAGCCGTCCGCTTATGACTTTCTGCAGATAGGGGCTGACAAGCTCCTGTACATTACTCAAAACGATTTCACTCAATTCCTTTTTATCTTCCTCACGTTGTTTCAGCAGCACCCTTAGGGCTGTATTCACCTCTTCCAGGTGATGCGACTGAGCCTGAAGTTCTTTTTCGCGCTTGCGCAGTGCCTTTTCGACCCGTTTCCTCTCGTCGATCTCCTTTTCCAGCTTCAGGTTTGCGCTGGCCAGTTCGGCAGTGCGTTCCGCCACCAGTTCTTCCAGGTGCCCGTGATATTTTTGCAGTTCTTCCTCGGCTCGCTTGCGGGCACTGATATCTCTGAGAATGACTATGTTGCCCACCGGCTGTCCACTACTCCCACGGTAAAGGGTGGAACTGATCTGCACATCCAGTACCTTTCCGTCCTTGGTCAGACGCCGCGTTTCGAAAAGCTTTATTTTTTTACCGCTCAACATGCTTTCGATTGCTTTTTTGGTTTCGGGCCAGTTTTCCTGAGGTACGAAATTGATCTGCTTGCCCAAAAGCTCATCGCGCGACAAGCCGAAGGTCTGCTCAAAAGCCGGATTTACATAGGTTGCGACTCCCTGCATATCATAAACAACAATCGGATCAGGAGAAGATTCCAGCAACGTGCGGTAGCGCTCCTCGCTTTCGCGCAAAATAGCTTCGGTACGTTCGCGTTCGGCTAACTCCCGGCGCACATCCGCGTAGAGCCGGGCCTTTTCCAGGGCGATCAGTGACAGAGCGGCAAACTGTTCCAGAACAGTAATATCCTCACGGCTAAACCGTTTACCCACATCTACATGAGCCAGCCCGATAACACCCAGCACCTGGCGGTCTGATTTCAAAGGAATTCCCACAACAGAACGCAAACCGTCCAGAACCTTATCGGAAATGCGGCTGGGCCAGGAGTTATAATCATCCACCAGAACCGGTGATTCGGTTTCCCAAACTTGCCCACCCATGCCCTGGCCGATTGTAACCAGCCGCCCCAACTGGCTTTTGAAGAAACCCATTCCTACCCGCATCTGCATCTGTTCGGCTCCCGGTTCCAGCAGGTAAATGTAGCCATGTTCCGTACCTGTGAGGGAAGTAGCCCTCTCAAGTATGTTTTCCAGCAATTCTTCTTTGTCTATTTTGTCTATCAAGATCAGTGAAGTTTCGTGCAGAGCCTTTAAATAGGCATTTTGGCGATGAAAGGCTTCTTCCGCTACCTTGCACCGTTGTGATTCCAGGCTTAAGGCCAGGTTCTGTCTCTTCAAATCTGAATAGGAGGGGTTGACCGTCATGGTTTAAATAATAACGAATTTTTTTACTGTATCGACTACTTCTTCCGGATCATCGATGATCTGAAGTATGTCAGTATCTTTAGATGAAATCATATTTGCTTCGAATAACCTTGATTTAATCCATTTCTTAAGTCCGCCCCAGTAATCGGACCCGACAAGTATCACAGGTAGTGGTTTGATTCGATGGGTCTGAACAAGTGTGACGGCTTCAAAAAGTTCATCCATGGTACCAAATCCGCCCGGCATGATAATGTAAGCATAGGCGTATTTTATAAACATTACTTTTCTGATAAAAAAATATTTGAATTCAATTTTTAAATTGGAATATTTGTTTGGTTTCTGCTCAAAAGGGAGAACAATATTAAGACCTATAGACTTTCCGCCCGCTTCCGCTGCACCCTTGTTGGCGGCTTCCATGGCGCCGCCTCCGCCGCCTGTTATTACCGCAAAGTTGTTTTTCGCAAAAAGAGCTGCCATCAATTCTGTTTTCTTATAAATCGGGTCATCCGGTTTGATTCTTGATGAACCGAAAATGCTTACAGCCGGCCCAATATCATGAAGAGCTTCTATCCCATCAACGAACTCCCCCATGATTTTGAAAAGTCGCCACGATTCTGTGATCGAAAATTCATTGATAAGAAATTGTTTCTCCATCTTTACCCCGATTCGGCTTAAATATGTTACCTTCGTAAAAAGTCTGACTTTTTACCGGCAAACTGCCGGCTCAATCAAACGCCTCAGGTTTTGCCCTCAAAACCGATTATAACATTCCCCTGCTCAACAATAACAGGTATTTTACGAACGCCATTTGATATTTTCAACATCGATTCAAGATTTACGGTATCGGAAAAAACATTGATATATTCAAAACTTTTCCCGTTTTTTGAATACGCTTCACGAGCGGCAGTTGTAAAGGGTCAGGTATCCTTTCCGAAAATAAGTATTTTCTCAGCCATGATAAACCTCCTCACCGAATGGAGAAAATATATCTGCAGTATATAAAAATCTCCGTAAGACAGTATGTTTTTGTATCAACTATTTTTCTACCTGTCAATGATTACGGATTGACAAGACAGCCTTGTATTGTTACTGTTTCAATTAAATTATGATGAACTCGTAAAAAGTCAAATCCGCCGTCTTTGCCTTCTTGTAATTTTTGTTAACTGCCTTATTGTTTTGTATCATCTCCAAAAGAGTTGGTAATCCAAGATTCAAGGATTCCAGGATTCAAGTGAAAATGCTGAAAAATTATAAAGAATTGAAGGCTTGGCAAAAGTCCTATCAACTATATCTGGTGATTTATAAGGCAACGAAAACATTCCCTAAAAATGAGAGTTTTGACTTGATCTCCTAAAGGAGACGGGCGGCTCTGTCCCGAGCAACATTGCAGAAGGGTATGGGAGAAAAACACTTGAATCCTTGAACCCTGGAATCATAGACTCCTTTCTCCCAAATAATTGGGAGAAGAACCTTATTTTTTACACTGCTTTTCTTGGTTTGCTGTTTATATGAACAAAGAATATTGCAATTTTTCAAAGAGTGTCATTATTATAAACGAACTCGGGCTTCATGCAAGAGCAGCGGCCAAAATCGCAAAACTTGCCATGCAGGCTGAAGAAACAATTTGGATTATAAGGGACAGCGAAAAGGTAGATGCTTCCAGCATAATTGACATACTTACACTCGGCTGTTCAAAGGGAACCACGATAACATTTACAACGGGCAATGAGTCAGATCTCGATTTATTAAACGATATTGTCATGCTGGTTGAAAAAGGGTTTGGAGAATAATTAACATCATGCCCGATCATGAAATAAAAAAAGAGATTAGGCTTATCGGGATAGGCGCTTCACCAGGCATTTGTATAGGAAAGGCATACCTTGTTGATAAGGAAGGGGTCGATATTGTTGAGAAATATTTTATCATCAGGCAGAACCTGGACAGCGAGATCAAGCGCTTTAAGGTAGCTGTAAAAAATGCCACAGATGAGCTTTTGGCAATAATCGAGAACGCCCCGGAAGATGTACGTCAGCATACGGGCATACTTGAAACCCACGTAGCACTCCTCAAAGACAAGATGCTCTATGACAAAACCATCGAAACCATTAAAAATGAAAGATTCAATGCCGAATGGGCACTTAAAAAGGTGGTGTCCGGCATAAAGATGCTTTTTCAGGATATATCGGACTCTTATCTCAAGGAGCGTTCCGATGACATCACCCATGTTTCAGACCGTATCATGCGATTCCTTATCGGGACTGAGAAAATAAATATCGGCAATATAGACAAGCGGGTAATCCTGGTCGCAAAGGATCTTTCCCCGGCAGATGCAAGCCAGATTCAACTCGATAAGGTAATGGGTTTCCTGACAGACCGCGGAGGAAGGGCTTCTCACACAAGCATAATTGCGCGCACCCTTGAAGTTCCGGCTGTTCTTGGGCTGGGAAATGCAACTCAAATAATAAATAATGACGACAGGATAATAATAGACGGAACAACAGGCATCGTTATCCTTCACGCGACTGACCAGACGCTAAGCGAGTACAAAGAGCTTAAGGCCCGGTTTGAAGAGCACAAGGCCTTTCTGTCACGTGGCAGCCATCTTAAAGCGGAAACTTTAGACGGATTAAGCCTTCAGATAATGGGGAATATAGAGCTTCCTGAAGAAGTTGTATCTGTACTGGACAACGGCGGTGACGGAATAGGCCTGTACAGAACTGAATTCCAGTATCTCGCCCGAAACGAGTTTCCGGGCGAAGACGAACTTTTTGACAAATATAAAGATGTTGTTGAAGTTATGGGTCAGCGGCCAGTAACAATCCGTACTCTCGACATAAACGGAGACAAGGCCGTCGCAAATTCAAGCGGCTCTGACGAAGCAAATCCCGCTTTGGGTCTCCGTGCGATAAGATATTGCCTTAAAAGGCCCGATATTTTCAGGACACAACTGAGAGCGATATTGAGAGCCGCGGCATTTGGAAATGTAAGGATCCTTATTCCTATGATATCGAGCATCGATGAAATCCGTGAGACAAAAAAGCTCCTGAACGAGGCTGCGGTTTCGCTTGAAAAAGAAGGAAAAGCCTATAATAAAAATATTGAGTTCGGCATAATGATCGAGGTTCCATCAGCCGTTATCATGGCAGATGTCATGGCCGATGAAGCCGATTTTTTCAGCATAGGCACAAATGATCTCATCCAGTACACCCTTGCAATCGACCGGGGCAACAGAGAAGTAGCGCACCTTTATCATCCCTTCCATCCTGCAATACTGCGCATGATCAAGCATGTAACCGATGTCGGGAAGGAAAAAGGCATCAAAGTTTTCATGTGCGGCGAAATGGCAGGCGATCCTTTTAACATCCCTGTGCTACTTGGTCTTGGAATCGATGAACTAAGCATGAATCCCCAGTCAATTCCTGCTGTAAAAAATATGATGCGCTCGCTGAAAGTCGAAGATACGAGACTTTTTATGAAAGAGGTTCTTAAACAGACCACAACAATGGACGTGATAAAACTTGTAGAGGCTTCGTTCAGGGAGATGTTTGGACAGTGAAGAGAAAAACTTAACCCCGATAAACGGGATAAGTAAATTTACGAGATTATTTCCTGCCGGAAAAACGCAGGAAATAATCTCTAACTTACTAAACAGCCGGATGACAATATTGATGGACTCATAAAAAGTCCATCAACAGGCCGAGGACCGATAAGCTCCGGCCCGGAGTGAGAGTGGAACCGCTTGACCGGAAAAGCGAGCGTCAAAACCGCAGCTTTTTGCGGGGTTAGTGAGCGAATACAAAAGGCCCAATTACCTTGCCGGGAAGATTCGCTGATCGCTTGCGCGGATTGCAGTGAATCTTCAATTTACTTAAAGTGGCGGGAAAGGGGAAGCCCTTTCCCGCCGAGTAAAAAGTCGTTTTATGACTTTTTACGAAGGTATTAATATTGGAAAAAGAGCGCTACAAAATAATCAGCGAAAACAGAAAAGCAAGGCACGACTACTTCATAGAAGATGAATACGAAGCAGGCCTGGTGCTTCTTGGAACAGAAGTCAAATCACTCAGGCTTGGCCGTGCCAATCTGAAGGATTCATATGCTAAAATCAGAAACGGGGAGGTTTTTGTTCATCAGATGCACATAGGGCCCTGTCCTTTCGCTTATTACGGTAACCACGATCCTTTAAGAACAAGAAAACTCCTCTTAAACAGGCAGGAAATAAACAAACTTTCTAGCAAGGTTAATGATAAAGGTCACTCCCTGATCCCTCTCAGGGTTTATTTTAAAAACGGAAAAGTAAAAATATCCATAGCCCTGGCAAAAGGTAAAAGACAGTACGACAAGCGGGAAGCCATTAAAAAACGCGATGAAAAAAGGGAGATGGACAGGACAAGAAGCGAGCGGTGATATATCAATTTGTAACTACTCAGGAGTCAGAATTCAGGAGCCAGAATCCAGAATAGAAGCAGCGTATGCCGTAAGCTTCTTACCGACTTCTTCAAGTTGAAACATTAACTCCAAAGTATCACCACAACCAAGATCTTTCGCCAAAATTAAGTAGTACCAACATTATTCAAGAGAATCTTGCAGTCCCGAAAATCCTGGAAAAGGGTTTCCTTTTCATTCTGACTCCTGAATTCTGGATCCTGGCTTCTAAGTAGTTACACCAATGTCTTGACAAACAGCCCCTGCACGATTAGAATCAAGACAAGAAAAAATGCTCTTTTATAAAGTCTGCTCATTTGGGGGCGAAACGGCTTCGACGGGGATAAAGAAGCTTAGGCTGCATACCGAGCGCCTGTCGGCTCGTAAAAAAGACGGGAAATAAACATAATCGCAGA
>JAGVOC010000453.1 GCA_020052975.1 Desulfobacterales bacterium
CCTCCCTCGTTCAATCTGCCGGGCATTTAACAGCATGATGCGCCTGCCGATGGTGGTAAAATCGTGTTCAACCTCATAGTCATCAAAGCTGGTCTTCTGGGGAAGGATGGTTTCCAGAAGTTCCCGCAGCTTGGGGATATCCCACTGTTTGTTTCCAAGGTCATAGATGAAACTTCCTATCGTCTCGCCCGGATTTACTTTGAAGGTTCTATAAAAATTGCGGTTCGCCGAGATTATCTTCAGGTCCGCATCCAGGACCAAAAGGGGCTCTCGAACAGTTTCCACAATACTTTCGGCATAGCGATTGGACTCCTCGGCCGCAAGCTCAGCCGACATACTCCCGGTTATTGATTTTTCCAGCTCGGCATTTTGCGAGCGCAATTCCGTCAGTTCATGTACGAGCTGCTTCGTTGTCTTATTATTATCTTTCATAAGGTCACCTATTAGAAGTGTTGATTTAAACACAAACTCGGCTCTTTTAGACACGGGTTCATTAATTCAATCCGTACAAGCCTCACGATAAGGGTTGAATGGCAACGGTCTTCATTTTGAAATCTACAATTAAAGTAATAAACTTGGTTGTGAAGCTTTCAGTAAGGCTTCAATAAAAGAAACGCATTAAATTTTTCAAGACCGCTGAATTGCCGGAATCACGGTATACACCAACAACCCCTTAATAGCACATATTTTAAAAAGCAATGATAACCGTTTGAAAGCAGTAAAGCGTGAAGGTAAAGGCAGAAAGTATTAATGGTCGAAATCTTTGCATTTCACGCGGGTAAAGCCGTTGTGCAGATCGCCGCAATCGAGAAAATGAGCAACAAAAACAAAGCTCATCATAAGAAGAGATTCATTATCGGGGGTTGCTGCACAGCAACGTTATAACCCCTTGACACCGTCGGTTACACCGCGTGCGCAATTCGTACAATTTCTTTAGCGATATCCGCAGGTGAAAGAATAAAATCTATACACCCGCTTGCTATTGCGCTCTCAGGCATATCTGGCTGCGCGGCTGTGTCGGGCTTTTGCGCGATGGTAATGCCCCCCACTTCATTTATGCCGCACAGCGCTGCTGCACCATCACCATCATAGCCGGAGACAATGACAGCGATAAGTTTGCCGTCCCAGTTCTTCGTTAGAGAACGCAGAAAAACCGTAATCACGTCGGGCCATCCCCTTGGCTTTGATATAGGCTTTAGACGGAACTCTCCATCAAGAACGTGCAAATCACGCTGCTCCGGGATGATGAACACATGGTTGGGCTTGATGGCTAATCTTTCCGTGATCAGTTCAACCGGCATCTCCGTATAGTGCGGAAGAATCTCGTGGAGCATGGTGGCTACGGTTCTAAGATGATTGACGATGACGATAGCAACACCCATATCGGCCGGCAGATCCCGTAGTAACCGCGTATAGGCGTCGAGGCCACCGGCCGAACCGCCAACGCAAACGACAGGAAAGGCATTTACAACACTTTTGGATTTCATTAAAAATCACTCTGCTTCGGAATTTTCATTCCAGTATTCAGGATAGGAATTTACTCTTTCGCGCGACAACCATGCCCCTTGAACGATCCACCGGCGTATATCACGAACCTCACTCCCAGTTTCTCCTGTACTTTCTTAACCGCCCATAGCGTATCAATCACTTTCAGGTAAATATTGGCAAGCAGCGGAGATATTAACCCTCCCTGCGGAGTTGTTGTCGCTATCCCTGTTTCTACTTGAAGGCATGAACGGCATCATTCACAGCTTTCGTCAGATGGCCCTTCGTGTCGTGAAACGCTTCTTTCCCCAGCTCAGTCAACTCATCCACCTTTTCCTCCATTTCTCCGGCCTTTTCCTTCGAGGAGGACTCGAGGTGCTTCAACTGCTTGACTGCCGCTTCATAGGCCTTGCCACTCTTTTTCAGCGTCGCCTCGTATTCCTTTTTGACCTTTGTAACCAATTCATCCGCTTTTCTGTTAATTTCCTCCCGTGTCTCCCGGCCGCTTTTCGGCGCAAAGAGGATGCCGATCGCAGCGCCAATGAGACCCCCAACAAAAATACCTTTTATAAAACCTTCGATCTGATTTGACATGATTTTACCTCCCCATTTTACCTATTCTCTTTTTCTCTATTCGGATATCCATTGACTTTACATCTTCTCTTCAACCTTTCGGATTTGTTTGTCAGCAGTACTACTACAACTCATCTCAAAAATAGCGTAATAGGATGATGGCACATACAAGTTGAACCATACCGAGAAAGTTCTCGGCATGATATTCATATCGAACCACTATTCGCCTGAAAATCTGTAGCCAGGCAAACAGACGTTCAACCTTCCAGCGGCGTTTGTACGCCTGAGTTTGCGACCGTCTTGTGTTCGAGGCCTTGCTTTGTCTTGCCAACAGCAAGCCCTTTTTTTTGCCGGTGCGAAAGTACCGCCAGAATCCGTACTGACGTAAAAAATGCTCATTATAGATCCTGGAGAAGGTTTCAAAATAGTCCTCTGCGCAGCGGTATAATAATCCGAATCTTGCGGGCGCCTGGGCTACCTTACGAAATAGCCTGCTACGAAAACTACCACAACAACACCAATGATGTAAAAAATATTCATGTCAGTTTCTCCTCTCTTTCGCGCTAAATAAACCTTTCTCCTGATTCGAGGTTCGTTTTATCAAGATTTTTCATATTCTTCATTAATTTACATCTTCAAGACCCGGATAACCGCTGCCATTGCCCATGGCATTTATAAAATGTATAATCAGACTGATAATTACTACAGATATTCCTAATAGGGAACCAAACAAAAAGATCAACCACATCTACATCTCCTTTAAATTATGATAAGATATTGCTTTTGCGTTAAAATAATTTGAGAAGTGACACCTGCTTTCGTCTCCTACAATAGAAACCGCAGCCCCCGCCGAACAATAGGATCAACACTACGATAACGATGATGAGCGTTGTAGTGCTCATGGTAATTTCCTCCCTTTACTTTGCAGTGATCATACAGTCTCTACTTCCCCAAAACCTTCTTGACCTGACCGATCTTTTCCTGAACTTTGCCGGCGAGCTGCCAATAAAGGACATAACAATTTCTCGCAATAACAGATTTCGCCGGCCTATCAGCGGACCAATCCGAGAATACCAAATATAATTAGATAGATGGCAACAATATAACTCAATAGTCTCGGGACCAGAAGAATCAAGATTCCCGCGATTAGAGCAGCTACAGGCTGTGCAATTATACTGAAATGCATGTCATTCAATCTCCTATCTGATTGTTCATGATCGTTGCTCGACGATGCAGTCCGACACCAGCCATCAGAGAGCCGGCATTCTATAAAGCTACTTCAGATCTGTCCCATCAGTAGCAGGATGAGCACAATAAGAAGAACCAATCCAAGTCCTCCACTTGGATAGTATCCCCAACTCCTACTGTGGGGCCAGGTAGGTATTACGCCGACTAAGGCGAGAATCAAAATAACGATCAGTATTATTCCCATGTTTTTCACCCTTTCCTGTTATTTGACTCTGTTGTTTCTTAGCTAACAAAGGCTGCCCGTAGCGAGCAATAAATGCAATTGCCATAATCGCTCTCTTTTGTCATTATTTTGAGTATACTGCTGATAATTTCTGCCAATTCGGCACTATCTTTATATTTCAGCTCGGCTTTGTCCTTAAAACGTCCATATTTTTTCTGTAAAAGCCCTAAAAGTATCTCGCCTTTTCCTTCAATCTTGTCGAGATCGTTATCAGTGAGTTTGCCCCACTTCTCTTTAACCCTCCCCTTGATCTCCAGCCACTTTCATTTCAGAATATCTTCATTCATGTTCATCCTCCTTTTGACTGAAGTTGTCGTTTATTGCCATTCTACCCATTCCCTTTTTCTATATTCGGATGTTCGCCGACTTTACCTCTTCTCTTCGGTCTCACGGATTTGCTCGTCAGCAGTACTGCCAATACAATCAAGGCGCTGATAGCACCCCATTGAGTACTGCCGAATAAAAGAGCATCTCCACTGCGTTGAAGACTACAAAATTCTACGCCATATCTAACAGCATCGCAGCTGCGATCAATGCGTAATACTTGCGTGGTAATAGCAGCGGCCAGAGGCCTGTCTTCCAATGTTCGGCGCCACGTCGCTGCTTTCGCCACTGCATAAGCAGCACATCCTGCGAGGACGGGAACACCAAGTATCCCCGTCCCGATTAAACCAACCGTGAATTACAGATAATCTGCACTTCCGGCTAAAGGGCGCAACGCCTCGGCCGCTTCCCGCGTCTACTACTTTGCTGGTGCTGGCGCAGGTGCTCCGTCTGCTCCAGGTGCTCCGTCTGCTCCAGGTGCTCCAGCCGCTCCAGGTGCTCCAGCCGCTCCAGGTGCTCCAGGCGCTCCAACCGCTCCAGGCGCTCCCTTCACCGGTGCTGGCCCTGATTGATTGCAGCCAATCAATGTAAAAGTCGCAAAAAACGTTATAGCTACAAATAACACCATTAATTTCTTCATATACTTTCATCTCCTTTAATTTTTGATATGACTTTGTTTTTGCGTTAAAATAATTTGAGAAGTGACACCTACTTTCGTCTCCTCCAATAATAACCGCCGCCCCCACCGAACAATAGGATCAACACTACGATGACGATGATGAGCGTTGTAGTGCTCATGGTAATTTCCTCCCTTTACTTTGCAGTGTTTTTACAGTCTCTACTTCCTCAAAACATTCTTAACCTGACCGATCTTTTTCTGAACTTTGCCGGCTATCTTTTCACCGGTGCCTTCGGCTTCCAAGTCAGGATTATCGATGACTTTCCCGGAGACCTCCTTGATCTTACCCTTGACTTCGTGAAACGTTCCTTCCGCCTTGTCCCTAATACTCGATTTCATGGTATTCCTCCTTTGTTTATTTCACGATCAGATTATTCTTTAAGGATTTGACCCCTTTGACGCCCATTACGATTTCACCCGCTTTATCGACGGCCTTTTGAGAATTAACGAAGCCGCTCAGTTGAACGGTTCCCTGGTAAGTTTCAACACTGATCTGAAACGACTTGAGAAAATCATCTGCTGCAAGC
>JAGVOC010000244.1 GCA_020052975.1 Desulfobacterales bacterium
GAAAATTTGATAAATTTAACGTATTCTCCTTACTGATATTTTTGAAAAATTTTTAAAAATGTCATTATCCGGAATCTGGAAAGTTTTTCAAAGCTCTCACTTTGATACCTTTGCACAACTCCCTGAAAAATGTTTTTCAGTAATTTTTTTGATTCTCTGTTTCTAACGCTTTTTGCTTTATATATCAATATTTATTTAGTTGATTTTTTGGAAATATGGTATGGGAAGAGACAGCTCTTTTTCTGCACCCATATCCCAGAACGGCTTTTGATCGGATGCTCTTGAAAAATCTCACAAAATGCGTTGCATGAGTTCCTAAATTATTGCTACAACCATTAAACAGGAGAGCAGCAAAATGGCATTAGAACCCTGGCCCACGGATAAATGGCCCAAAGGCGTCCCAAGAGAGATATCGGGTTTCGATAAACCCTTATTCACGATTCTGGATGAATCTGCCGAAAAGTATCCTGATCAGGTTTATACGATTTTCAACGGAGCGACTCGGACATTTTCACAGGTGAAAAATACTGCCGACAGAGTAGCCGATTTCCTGGTCTCCCGCGGCATCCGGAAGGGAGATCGCGTTGCAATCTTCCTTCCAAACCTCCCTCATTATCCTGCCGTTTATTTTGGCATTCTCAAGGCCGGGGCAACCTGCGTAACCTGCAATCCGCTGTACACTCCATCTGAATTGAATTACCAGCTCAAAGATGCCGGCGCCAAAGCCATTTTCTGCATGGATCACCCCCTGTTTTATCCGACCGCGGTGAAATCCTTGCAGGGAACTGAGGTTGAAACCGTTGTCATTTGCGGCGTAAAATCATACCTCCCAAGACTCAAAGGGATAATAGGCGGGCTGCTCGGCAAAATACCCAAGGCAGACCGATATGAACCGGGCCACTTTTTCTTTGATAATGTGGTTGCAGCAGCAAAACCTCAGGCGCCGTCCGTCCGGATCACACCCGCTGAGGACCCGGCCGTGGTCATATATACCGGCGGCACAACCGGTGTGCCCAAAGGCGCGACTCTGACACATGCCAATTTCGTCTTCAACGTAATGGCTCTCGATGAGTGGATGCGGATACCTCAGGAGCCGGGAGGTAATCCGGAAAAACTCAGACAAGGCGGTTTCCATTGCTTTCTGGGAGCCCTCCCCTTTTACCACAGTTTCGGGCAGACCATTGTTATGCTCTGGTCCTGTTTTACCGCAAGCCGGTTGGTCTGCATTCCCGATCCGCGTGCCGGAAACCCGCCTTTTACAGGAGTGCTTGAGTCGATTGAGAAACACAAAGTTACGATTTATCCGGGTGTGCCGACTATGTTTGTAGCCGTTACGAATCATCCGCTTCTCGGCAAATTCGATTTATCTTCAATTCAGGGCTGTGGTTCCGGAGGAGCTCCTCTCCCCGCCGGGGTCGCCAGGCAGTTTGAAGAAAAAACAGGGTCCATTATATTCGAGGCCTATGGTTTGAGTGAGACTGCCCCGCTGGCAACGGCAAATCCTTCCAACAAAGAAGGCAGAAAGTTCGGATCAGTCGGCTTCCCCGTTTCAAACACAGTCGTAAAAATCCTGGATTCCGATACGGGCCTGAAGGAAATGGATCAGGGGCAAGACGGAGAAATTGCCATCTGCGGTCCGCAGGTTATGAAAGGTTACTGGAACAATCCCGCAGCGAATGAAGAGGCCTTTCATGAAATAGATGGCCGGAGGTTCTTTTTAACCGGCGACATAGGCCACATCGATGAAGAAGGATATATCCTTATCACGGACCGCAAGAAAGACCTGATACTGGTGGGCGGCTTTAACTGCTATCCCCGTGAAGTCGAGGAAGTGCTCTATACCAATCCCAAGGTGGCAAATGCTGCGGTTATCGGTATCCCGGATGAAAGAAGCGGTGAAACGGTAAAAGCTTTTATCCAGCTCAAACCGGAACAGGAAGCGACCGAAAAGGAGATCATCGATTTTTGCAGGGAGAAGCTTGCGGGGTACAAACGGCCCAGAACGGTAGAATTCAGAGAGACCCTCCCGACCTCTGTGATCGGCAAGGTATTGAGAAGAGTGCTCAGAGATGAAGAGCTGAAAAAGATGAATAAATAAACTCTCATAAATAGTTGGAGAGTTTTTTAGGGTTCAAGGGGTCAAGGATTCCGGGGTTCAAGTGAAACACTTAGGAAATTCAAACCTCTAAATGCTATGAAAAATCGCTGTTAATAATATTCCTTAGCGTATGAAAGAAAATGATAGGATTCATATTGCAATAATAAAATCGATTGAAAGCAAACACTCGGATCCTTGAACCCTTGAATCCTTGAACCCTTTTATTCAATCTGTTTTTTAGTCATGCCGGATTTACTCCTTCCCGGCTTTTTAGTCCGGGAAACTGTCATTGTATCAGCAACCCTCTTCATGGAACGGCAGGCAACAACATCAATACCTTTTTCACCTATAAAATCTTTGATCAGTACCTGACCTATCTCAACCGGAGCCGTGACCTGAAGTTCATGGATTTTTCGCGCTGCCTCCAGAATTCGGTCCTTATGGATCGCCCCTGAAACCTTTACCGGCAAGCGCTGCCGCAGCGCGCCTGAAATCGGAACGGTGGTGCTTATGCTCCGGCGCGGGTCCGTAAATTCCTGCCTGGCATACTTGGCGCCACGATTACATTCATACCCGGACACTTCTTTTATCCGGTTCTTTTCGTGTTCGAGCTGCAGCGGACAACCAACCGGACAGCCGATACATATGTATTGTTTTATCTCAATCAACTCTCTCTCCCTTTTCAAGCGGAAGAATATCGATACGCAGTGTATCACCATGAAATTTGTCCAGCAGGTCCGGCTTTATCTTGAACATGATCATTTCGGCCGGAAAAACAAAACGCAGCTTTTTTTCCATCAGATTACCCACTCTTATTTTACAAGGTTTCATGGCGGCTTTGCAGCGCAGGTGTATCGTATGCTCTCTTTCGGGACTCAATGTATGCGGAACGCAGTAACGAACATTGTCACCTGGAACAAGCTGGATGTTGTCTTTTGGCCGCCTGACACCCTTAGCCCATTCGCCCGCAAACCTGCCGGCAAGTAATGCTTCCCGTGTAACGTAGTCAACCAGATCATGAACATGCAGAACATTACCGCAGGCAAACATTCCCGGCATGCTGGTTTCCAGCGTGCTTGATACCAAAGGTCCTCCGGTAACAACATCGAGACCGATTCCCAGGTTCTGTGTAAGTTCGTTCTCCGGAATCAAGCCTATCGATATAAGGAGAGTATCGCATGGTACATCCCAGGCCCGGCTCATGTCGGGCTTTAAGTCTGCATTCACAGGCGCAACTGTAATCTTCTCGATGCGATCGCGGCCGTGTATATAAGCAACTGTGGTTGACAGGTAAAGGGGGATATCAAAATCCTCGAGACACTGAACTACGTTGCGTGTAAGTCCGTTGGAGTAAGGCATAAGCTCGAATACACCTTCGACACGGCAGCCCTCCAGCGTCAATCGCCGCGCCATGATCAGCCCGATGTCGCCTGATCCCAGAATTGCTATCCTTTTGCCCGGCAAATAACCCTTAAGGTTGACGAATTTCTGCGCAAGACCGGCTGTTAGGATGCCCGACGGTCTGGTGCCGGGTATACGAACAGCGCCCCTCGTGCGTTCACGGCATCCCATGGCCAGCACAACAGCCTTTGTTTCCACAGTTATGAGTCCATGCGCTTCACTCATTATACGAACTTTTTTGGAACCGCCGGAATCTACCACTACACCGGACACATAACTGCCGGGCAAGACATCAACGTCATGGTCGATGACTTTTTGAAGAAACCGCTCAGCGTATTCCGGTCCGGTCAGTTCTTCGCGGAAGTAGTGCATTCCGAACCCCGAGTGAATACATTGCAAAAGAATTCCCCCGGCTTCAGGCTCACGGTCCAGGATTAAAACTTTATCTTCGCCGTAATCTCTGGCGCCCAGAGCCGCTCCCATTCCTGCGGGTCCGCCCCCGACAACCACTACTCCGTATTTTTTTTCAACCCGTCCCAGCATGACTCTCTATGATTACCTCAACAGTTTCAGGCATCGCCCATTTTTCTCACAACCCACGAATCGCCGCCGCGTTTTGTTATTTCCTGAAAAGGCTTATCCAGCCGTTTTGACAGGATGTCCATACAGCGCGGCGCGCAAAAACCTCCCTGGCAGCGCCCCATGCCGGCGCGGCTGCGAAACTTTATGCCGTCCAATGTCCGCGCACCGTGGTCAATGGCACTATGAATCTCGGCTTCGGTCACCAGTTCACACCGGCATACAACCTTGGCAAACAGGCGATCTTTTTCAACAAGGCGCCCCTGCTGCTCATCATTCAGGGAAGCAAAGCGCGGCGGCCCCGGAAGATACGGCTTGAAGTTTTCTTTTTTCTTTAGAACCAAACCTTCGGATTTCAAAATATCACGCACATACAGAGCTATTGCGGGTGCGCTGGTAAGCCCCGGAGACTGAATGCCTGCTGCGTTAATGAAGCCTTTTATCCGTGTCGGTCCGATAATAAAATCATTCGTATTGCTGACGGCCCGCAGTCCGGCAAATTCGGTGATGGTATCACGCTCAGTTATGGACGGACAGATCTTGCTCACAAATCCAAACACCTGCTCTGAACCCTCGTATGTTGTGGAAGCATCTTCCCGGTCTGCGGTGTCCTGTGCGGTTGGGCCGACCATGATCGTTCCGTCAAAAGTAGGAATAATCAGAATGCCCTTCGTATTCTTTTTTGGTATCGGAAAGATAAGCCTCTGCACAAGCCCTTTGAGCCGCTTGTCCAGCATGTATTCTTCTCCCTTGCGGGGGTGTATGGTGAAATCCCTTAAACCGGCCATCCCGGCAATCTTATCCGCATAAACTCCGGCACAGTTAATCACAAACCGCGCTTTTATTGTTTCCGGGGATGCATGCACAGCAAGAAAGCCTTTCCCGGCAACGATCTTTTCTACCGCACAGTTCACTTTCAGATCTACACCGTTATCAACGGCATTTTCACTAAGCGCGTTAGCCAGTTCATAGGGATTGATTACTCCTGCTGATGGAGCATGCAGTGCTGCAACGAGTGTGCTGGAAAGATTGGGTTCCGCGTTCCGGAGGCGTTCTCTGTCCCATATTTCCAGCCCCGGCACCCCCTTTGCTTCTCCCAGTTTTTTCAACCGCTCCAACTCCGGAATTTCAGATTCGCTTCTGGCAACAACAAGTTCGCCGATTCGGCGGAAACCAAAATTGAGCTCTTTGCACAATCTGTCATACAGCTTATTGCCGCGGACAACAAGTTTTCCCTTAAGTGTATCCGGCGGGCTATGGTGTCCGGCATGGATAATGCCGCTGTTGGTTTTAGTGGTACCGAAGCCGACCTCTTCGAACTTTTCCACTATAACGATGCCAAGCCGGTATCGTGACAGTTCTCGGGCAATGGCACAGCCGATCACTCCGCCTCCTATTACCGCAACATCATACATAAAAGCTCCTTGAAATTGGACCCGAAGCAACCGCTGACACAACGCAAGCCTGTCGGCTTCGTAAAAAGTCATTCTGCTGTGTTGCGCTTCATCTTTCGTCATTGCAGCGTACCAATTAGTACGCTTCATTCCTCAAGATTAGCGCGCCTTGCATAATGAGCTTTTTACTTTGCCGTCGGAATTTGTACTTTTTACGAAACCGTCTATACTGATTATGATTATTATCATACCAGTAATTCCGGAAAATCCCAATAAATAAAATGCACCGATTCCTCTATCGGGTAATTTTTATTGCTACTCTCAATTCTGAACTCCTTTGAAGCTCCCCGCAGCAAGTCCGCCACGGCGGACCTTCGGCCGGGATTGCGCTCGCTATTTCGGTTCCATCTTGACAAAACCGGGATAGACGGTGTAATTATTTTAAATAAACTGTTATAGTAAACGTCATAAATATGTTCCGTGTTCCGTTTGGGTATGGGTTCGCATACGCACCCATACCCAAACAATTTGAACGAGCTCCAATCAGAACGTTATTCTGACAATCGCTATAATATCATTTATTACGGTTACGGACTTATTCAATGATGAAACCGTTTCATGAATTTCCCCCGCATTTAAAAGAACAAATTCACTATATCCTTACAGATATTGATGACACCCTCACCAATAAAGGGCGGCTGCCTGCCGCGGTCTTTGCCGCCATGGAACGTTTAAAGATAGCCGGTATCAGAATTATACCGATCACCGGACGCCCTGCCGGATGGTGTGATCATATTGCCCGGATGTGGCCCATAGATGGTCTGGTTGGTGAAAACGGCGCTTTCTATTTCAGTTACGACGAGCGTCAAAAAAAAATGCTCCGCCGTTACTGGAAATCCGAAAAGGAGCGCAGAAACGACCGGATAAAACTTGATAAGATCAAACGGGAAATACTTGTCAGAATCCCCGGATGTAGTGTCGCGTCAGACCAGGCATACCGTGAAACTGACCTTGCTATCGATTATTGTGAAGATGTTCCTCCTCTTTCGATGAAAGAAGTTGATGAAATTATTGATTGCTTCAAGGCGGCCGGTGCCCGGGCAAAAATAAGTTCCATACATGTTAACGGCTGGTTTGGAAATTATGACAAACTGTCCATGACCCGGCTGCTGTTTGCTGAAGTTTTCAATGTAACCCTCGATCAAGTCAAAGAACAGACAATTTTTGCCGGTGATTCTCCCAATGATGCCCCAATGTTTGCCTATTTTCCCCATTCAGTCGGTGTTGCAAATGTAAGGCAGTTTATAGACAGGATGGCCTGTGAACCGGTTTGGGTGACCCAGGAAAATGGCGGCAAAGGATTTGCTGAGATGGTTGGTGTTCTTCTTCCACGAGTCCGAAGCTGGCATTAAATTTATTTATCCGGAGGCTGAGCCGCCTGAATTGTGATTTTTTACGAGTCCATCAATACTGACACCTTCGTAAAAAGTCAAAAAATGCCTTATTTCAGCCAAGTTTATATTTTTCTCTGAGATCCCTGGAGAGTAATATTATGGTTTCAAACGCTTTCTCAACTGTTTTCTCCTTGTCGGGATTCACCAGACAGCAGGTTGCAGGAGACAGAAGACTCTTTTCAAGCAGTAATGTCTTGTCAATTCCTTTTTTCGTGAGAGCCTGCCAGGTTTCTTCCAAACGGTGAATCAGGGACGGGATATTCTCTTTTTCAAAGGTTTCGAAACCCGTTGGCACAATACCCCAGACAATAACACCCCCTCTATGCAGGAAATGCTGAATAGACGACGCGTAAGAGGAAAATATTTCGGCATTGGTATATACATCCAGCGACAAGACATCCAGGTCGAGACCCAGTAAAAAATCCCAGTCCGGATTCCCGCACAGGTGTACGCCTCGCGGGCCAACGAGCTGTGAGAAAAAAACATCTAAATCGCTTTTGGCTTTAATATCCCCATATCCGGACATGGCAGAGAACAAAAACTGAAGTCCCGGTTCATCCACGAACATAAATGCGTTTTCGTTAAGTTTTTTTAAACGGCTGAGTTGGACGTTTATGCGCTTTGCCATAAACTCAAGCATAAACGGGCGAATGGTGTCATCAAACAGAATAGGGCGATCGTTTTGATCAATAACATTGAAGCCAAAACTGATCGGACCTTCAAGTTGTCCCCGTATTGCCGGCCGGTCAGAAAAGCTGCAGGAAAGAAACCGATGGTAAACAACAGAATATGTTTCACTTATATCGAAATATTCAGGCTCGTCAAAATGGCTCATGGTCTCTTCTATTTCGCTGATGAATTTATCAACTGAAAAGCGGAGTGTTCTGTTCTCGATATCAAGAAGAATGCCCGGAAAGTGCTCGGCTGCCTGAACATACATGTCTTCGTAGTAGCTCAAATTAGGCAGTTGCGGCCAGAATGGAATGTCCAGAGATAAGGCGACTTCTACGGCTCGGTCAACATTGCTATGAGGCATAACCGCCATAGCAGTGGTAAGAAGATTTCCCGGAATCGGCATTGGTAAAATTGTCCTTTCTAATGAATTGAGTCTATGTAAATCAGATCGATAGCCCCGCGGCAAGCGAAAAATTCCGGATACAGGGTGTTAGAATTACCGGAAATGAAGTTCAGCGCTCCATTTCGACTTTTTACGAAGGTATCAAATCTGACGGACTCGTAAAAACTCTATTTTCTCACAAAGGCACTAAGAACACCAAGAAAATACCATTTTAATATTAATAAGTTAGCTTTGTGATCTTTGTGGCTTGGCGTGAGATCTTGGCTTTTTACGAAGTTATCAAACCTGGATTATCAGATTGACAAAAACCCCATGTTTTTTATATAAACTGGCAATCACAATTTGCCGAAGACCCAGTGGATCAGCATCTTACTATCTGGAACTAACCTGGATCTTATCGAGTGCTTCGAATGACTCCAATTTTTCCATAAATAACCAAAACGAGTAAGGAGGCGACATGAGTATCAAGGCCTTGATCAAACGGACAGTCCCTCAGGACAAAGCCAGAAATACGCTTCACCTGTTCATGGAGATGCGGACTCTCGCAACAGCCCAACCCGGATATATCTCCGGCGAAACCATGAAAAGCATTGATAACCCTGATGTATATCTGGTCATTAGTACATGGGAGTCTGCTGATGATTGGGAAAAATGGCTGCTGAGTAAAAAGAGGCAGGTGATTCAGAAGAAAATGGATATCCTGCTAGGCGGCAAAACAACTTATGAAATATTTCAGTATGGCTTAAGAGATTGATGCTCATTATATTCAGAATTGTTGCCGTTTTTGAGAGAAAACCGGAAAAGGACTGAGATAACTTATGGCTGCTAAATTTTTAAGCGAAAAAAACTTGAAGTTCCTTTTGTATGAGGTTTTTGACATTGAATCTCTAACCCGCTTCGAGTATTATCGTGAACACAATCGAAAAACATTTGATATGATCCTCAAAGAAGCACTCAAGCTCTCCAGAAATTTGCTTTACCCGGTATTTACCGAAATGGATCGTAATCCTCCGGAGCTTGTCGCCGGTAAAGTCAAAGTACACCCCTCTGTACGGACCATAATGAAAGAATTCGGCGATGGCGGATGGATTTCAAGCAGAATGCCTTATGAACTTGACGGCAATCAGCTTCCTCATTTAATCGCCAATGCCTGTGACTTTATATTCGCGGCTGCAAATTATTCGGCCGGCGTTTACCCCGGGCTTTCTGCCGGCTCTTCCCACCTGATCGAATCTTTTGGCAGCAAAGCGCTGTTCGATACTTATGTACCGAACATGTATGCCGGCAAATGGCAGGGAACCATGGCGTTAACTGAACCTGAAGCAGGCTCATCACTGACGGATATAACAACCGCGGCGGAACCAACTGACCAGGGGTATTATCTGATAAAAGGACAGAAAATATTTATCTCTGCCGGAGACCATGACGGGGTTGAAAATGTAGTGCACCTGATGCTGGTCAAGATTAAAGATGCGCCTCCCGGAATAAAAGGGATATCACTCTTTGTTGTTCCAAAAAACAGAATTGACGGAAACGGTCAGCTGATTTCAAATGATGTGAACACATCCGGAATATATCACAAGCTGGGCTACAGGGGATGTCCAATCGTGCAACTCAGCATGGGAGACAAAAATGATTGCCGCGGCTGGCTTGTCGGAGATCCCCACAATGGATTGAGATACATGTTCCAGTTGATGAATCAGGCACGCATCGGAGTCGGTATAGGCGCCGCCTCTATTGCTACGGCCGCTTATTATGCATCTCTTGATTATGCTAAAACCCGTCGTCAGGGCCGCACTATTTCTAAAAAAGACCCTGCCCTTCCACAGGTTCCCATTATTGAGCACGCGGATGTAAAGCGAATGTTGTTGTTTCAGCGGGCTGTCGTCGAAGGATCACTTTCTCTTATCATGCAGTGCAGTAAATATGTTGATATGATTAAAGTTCTTCCTGATGACGAGAAAGAAAAATATCACAATCTCCTGGAGATTTTAACACCCGTTGCAAAAAGCTATCCCTCCGAAATGGGAATAGAGTCTATCAGTCAGGGCTTGCAGTGCTTTGGCGGATCCGGATACTGTGATGATTACCCGATGGAGCAGTATTACCGCGACGCACGCATCCACCCCATCCATGAAGGCACCACCGGGATTCAGAGCATGGACCTTTTGGGGCGTAAGGTGGTCGCACAAAATGGCCGGTCTTTCATACTGTTTATAGCAGAAATCGAAAAAACAATCGCAATGGCTGATGAATTCCCTGAGCTCCGGACCTATGCGCAACAACTCAACGACTCCCGGACAAAACTTCAGGAGGTTACCCGACATCTCCTGCAGGTATTTATGGATCAGGGAGCTGAATTTTTTCTGGCGGATGCGACACTTTATCTGGAAATGTTCGGGATTGTCGCTATTGCATGGCAATGGCTGCTACAGGGCATTGCAATCCGGAAAGCCTTGCAACATGCCTCAAATAAGACAGATATTGCTTTCTATCAGGGTAAATTTATTACGCTGTGTTATTTTTTCGGATACGAGCTCCCCAAAACGCTGGGTCTGGCTGAACGCCTTCTAAACGGTGACGGATTGACAGTTGACATGACTGCGGAGTTATTCAACGACTGACCATTTTGCAGCCGGTTTCAGCAAACACATAAGAAATACTGTCATCCGACCTCAAACCCTTTTCATCAACTGATTGGGAGAAGAACCACAAATATTTATTTTCGACTTTCTTTTTTTCAATTAAATGATTAGTATAATGGATGACTGGATTTCGTATGGCATATAACAGGAGGATCTCATGTGGGAATATACAGATAAAGTTAAAGATCATTTTTTAAACCCCAGGAATGTCGGGGTTATCGAAAACCCTGACGGCGTTGGCGAAGTCGGCTCCCTGGCCTGCGGAGATGCCTTGACCCTTTATTTCAAGCTGGATGAAAAAGGGAAAATAAAGGATGCCAAATTCCAGACTTTCGGATGTGCAAGCGCCATAGCCTCTTCATCAGCCCTGACTGAAATGATAAAGGGATTGACTCTCGATGAAGTTTCTAAAATAACAAATGAGGATATAGCCTCTTATCTCGGGGAGCTTCCGAAGGAAAAAATGCACTGCTCTGTAATGGGCCGGGATGCTCTTGAAAAAGCCATATCACACTACCGTGGTGAAAAAGAAAAAAAGGTGGAAGGCGAAATTGTATGCGAGTGCTTCGGCGTTACAGATGTCGATATAAGGCGCGCGGTCACGGAAAACAACCTGTCAACGATTGAAGACGTTACAGATTATGTCAAGGCAGGCGGAGGCTGCGGCAAATGCCATGAAAAAATACAGGATATTATCGACTCTGTACAAAGCAAAGATAAGCCTGTTAAGAAAAAAGTCATAAAACTTACCAATATACAGAAAATTAAACTGATTGAAGAGACCCTTGAACGCGAGATAAAACCCGCCCTTAAAAAAGATGGCGGGAATATAGAGCTCATAGACGTTGATGGAAACAGAATAATTGTTAAAATGCGCGGAACATGCGCATCATGCAGTAAATCCCAGATTACGCTGAAGCACTATGTGGAATCGAAGCTGAGAGAACTTGTAGCTCCGGAACTTATTGTTGAAGAGGTGCAGCAATGAAACCGATATACGTCGACAACAACGCTACAACCCGTGTTGCTCCCGAAGTTCTTGAAGAGATGCTTCCTTATTTTTCTGAACTCTACGGGAACCCCTCAAGCATGCACTCCTTTGGCGGAAATGTTGCGAGGAAGATAAAAGAATCCCGTGCGAAAGTTGCAAAATTAATAGGCGCCATGCCCGAGGAAATACTTTTTACGGCCTGCGGCACCGAAAGTGACTCCACAGCAATCCGGGCCGCCCTTATCTCAAACCCTGACAGGAAACACATTATAGCAAGCAGGGTCGAGCATCCTGCAATCAAGAACCTGTTTGAAAATCTCGCCAAAAACGGATACCGGGTTACATTCGTTCCGGTTGACAGTAAAGGACTGCTCGATCTCGATTATTTATACGGACATCTTGATGATGATACTGCAGTAGTCAGCATCATGTGGGCAAACAATGAGTCTGGGGTGATTTTCCCGGTAGAAGAAATTGCCCAGGCCGTCAGGGCAAAGGGTATAGTTTTTCATACGGATGCGGTTCAGGCCGTTGGGAAAGTCCCTGTTGACATGAATAAGGTACAGGCGGATATGCTTTCCCTGTCGGGGCACAAGATTCATGCCCCAAAGGGAATCGGGGCTCTTTACATAAGGAAAGGAACCAAGTTTTCACCCTTTCTCATAGGCGGTCACCAGGAAAGCGGACGGAGAGGCGGAACAGAAAATGTGGCTTCCATTATCGGGCTTGGTAAAGCAAGTGAAATGGCGCTTGCGGACCTTGATCAAATGTCAACACGCATAAAAAACCTGCGGGACAAGCTTGAAAATACCCTGATGAAGACGGTGCCCAATACGATGATAAACGGTGACAGGGAACAGCGTCTTCCGAACACAACGAGCATCGGGTTTGAATTTGTTGAAGGAGAAGCCATACTGCTGATGATGGACGAGTTTGGCATATGTGCATCATCGGGTTCAGCGTGCACCTCCGGATCTCTTGAGCCGTCACACGTTTTGCGCGCAATGGGGGTTCCTTTCACGGCCGCCCACGGCTCCATACGTTTCAGCTTGAGCACATACAACACAGAAGATGAAATCGATTTTATTATTGAAAAGGTTCCGCCAATAATCAAACGTCTCAGGGAATTATCTCCGTTCTGGAAAAATAATAAATGCGGATAAATCCCTGAACCCTTGAAGTGATGTTTTGGAAAGGGGTTGAATATGTTTAAAGTAATGGTGCGGGACAATATGTCCCCAATCGCAAAAGAACTTCTTGAAGCAACAGGCAAAATTAAAGTTGTTGTTGACAATGAGAAGGCCACCAATGATCCGGGGGAATTGGCAAAAATCATAGGGGAATTTCACGGCCTTGCCATAAGAAGCGGAACTAAAGTTACGGAACAGGTTTTAAAAAAAGCCAGGAAGCTGAAGATAATCGGCCGGGCCGGCATCGGCGTTGACAACATCGATGTCCAGGCAGCCTCACGACAGGGCATTGTTGTCGTAAATGCTCCGGGCGGTAATACTGTTACTACAGCAGAGCATGCAATTTCGCTGATGCTCTCTCTCGCGAGGCACATTCCGCAGGGTACAGCCTCCATCCGGGAAGGAAAATGGGAAAAGAAAAAGTTTACGGGCGTTGAGATAAGCGGAAAGACTCTTGGGATTCTGGGCCTGGGACAGATAGGACGGGTTGTTGCCGACAGGGCCAAGGGTCTTCAAATGAAAGTCATAGCCTCCGATCCATTCGTCAGTAAGGACGCAGCACGTTCCCTTGAAGTCGAATTAGTCTCCCTTGACGAACTTCTTTCAAGCTCCGACTTTATCTCCCTGCATGTTCCTCGTCTCAAAGATACCATTAACATGATCAATGCCTCCTCCATTGCGAAGATGAAGCAGGGTGTCAGAATCATAAACTGCGCAAGAGGAGAAACCGTCAATATTGACGATCTTTATGATGCTCTCTTAAGCGGGCATGTAGCAGGAGCAGCCCTTGATGTTTTCCCAAAGGAGCCTCCTGATTCTTCAATCCCAATTCTTCAGCATCCGAATATTATATTCACACCCCACCTTGGCGCAAGCACGGGCGAAGCTCAAATAAAGGTGGCGGACATGATTGCAAAGGAGATCGCCGCATATTTAATCGACGGGATTCTGATAAATACCGTAAACTTCCCGTCCGTATCCGGTGAAGTTATGCGACAGCTCCGACCCTATCTTGATCTTGCAGAAAAAATGGGATCCATAATGGGGCAGCTTGTCAGAAAAATCCACGATATCACAGTTACCTACAGTGGAGATGTCGCTGAACTTGATACCAGGCCACTTACACATGCCGTACTTAAAGGACTTCTTGGCACTTTTACGGATAAGCCGGTAAATTATGTAAGCGCACCCGCCTTAGCCAAGGAAAAAGGCATAAATATTAAAGAAACGGTAAGCCGCACAAGCGATGATTACGCAGGCTTGATTAAGCTCAAACTTGAGGAGCATGAAAGCGGGCCAGGAGAGATCTGGGGAACGATATTCGGAAAGAAGTATCCGAGGATTGTAAGGCTTGGGCGAATCCGCATGGATGCAATACCCGAAGGCGAAATAATAGTAATCCGGAATTATGACAGACCGGGGGTAATTGGAAACGTGGGCACTACCCTCGGCCGCCATAATATTAACATAGGCCGTTTTCAGCTTGGAAGGCTTGATGAGCAGGCGCTCTGTATGGTAAACATTGATACGCCTGCAGACAAAAAAGTGATCGAAGATATAAAATCACTCCCGAATATTATATCTGTCCAGCAGATACACCTATAAAAACATGGTTGCTGGTTTATAGTTTCTGGTTTGTGGTTGGTAACCGGTAACCAGAAACTTAAATTTTAAGCTTCCTTTTGACTCTTTCCTTAAGCCACATAATCCACGGCTCAAAACCTTCTTCTGTCTTTGCTGAAATCTCAAAAACGCTCATGCCCGGATGTATCTGCAGTATATTTTTTACTGCGCCTTTTTTGTCATATTCGAGATAAGGAAGAAGATCTATCTTGTTTAACAGAGCCGCATCGCATACCCGAAACATCAGGGGATATTTAAGCGGTTTGTCCTCGCCTTCCGTCACACTTAAAACAACTACTCTCGCGTCTTCACCTATGTCGAATTCAGCCGGACAAACAAGGTTCCCGACATTTTCAACAATCAGAAGGTCAACAGCGTCTAAATCTATGCTGTTTGCAGCATTACCTATAACATGGGCGGCAAGATGACAGTCTCCGCCAAATTCATCGGTATTTACCTGAACAACCTGTACTCCTGTCACAGATAGACGGTCAGCATCAATAGTTGAACAAATATCACCGACTATAACAGCGCATTTTATTTCCGGCAAAAGACGTGAAATCGTCTTTACAAGTGTGGTGGTTTTTCCTGAGCCCGGAGAGCTCATGACATTTAATACAAAAACTTTTTCATCGGTGAAACGGCCCCTGTTCTGCAGGGCCATTGTATCGTTGACATCCAGAACTTTTCTGACAACCTTTATTTCCATAGTATTATTCCTCTATAAATTAATTAGCATATATTGTTCTTCTCCCAATTAGTGGGAGAAAGGGGCCAAGGATTCGAGGATTCAAGGGTTCAAGTGAACCGGATAATCAAACCTGGCGGCTTCGTAAAAAGCTCATTATGCAAGGCGCGCGAACCGAAACAGCGAGCGCAATCGCCGCTTCTTGAAGCGCGATTAGCGAGCGAATCTAAAACCGATTAACATTCCTTACGGTCGAAGATTCACCGCTGATTGCTGCGGTGAACTTCAATCTTGAGGAATGAAGCGTACTTATTGGTACGCTGCAATGATGAAAGATGAAGCGCAACACAGCAGAATGACTTTTTACGAAGCCGTCAAGGGTCTGCAATCTCTATAGAGACAATATCCAGCTCCCTGCCCGAAAGAATCTGGATGGAACCGCTGTTGCATTTTATACAGGTAAAAACAGGCCCTGTTATTGTCCATTCGGCAGAGCATTCATTGCATCTTGCAACTACAGGAACTTCTTCTATTACAAGTCTTGCGCCTGAAAGAGGAGTATCCTTCACCACTATCTCAAAACAGAATTTTAAGCTCTCAGGTACAACGGCGGAAAGCTTCCCCACCTTAATATTAACCCTTTCTACCTGAATATTCTCATTGCTTTTCGGAATTGAAGCCGTAGCGATCTCGACAATCTGCATTGCTATACCCATTTCATGCATAGCCAAACACCGAAGCACAGAGTTTGCCAAGAGCACCCAGATTCTCACAAATATGGATGCCGCTTTTCTTCATCGAAGCGATTTTACCCTGAGCTGTCCCGCTCTTTCCGCTTATTATTGCGCCGGCATGTCCCATCCTCCGCCCCGGTGGAGCAGTCAGTCCTGCAATAAAACCAATAACCGGTTTCGTAACATTCTTTGATATAAATTCCGAGGCTTCTTCTTCGGCAGTTCCGCCTATCTCTCCAACCATTACAATCCCTCTTGTTTCAGGATCTTTTTGAAAGGCATCCAGGCAGTCAATAAAATTGGTTCCGTTTACAGGGTCTCCGCCTATTCCGATACATGTAGTTTGCCCAATGCCCTTTTGCGTCAGCTGATGAACAACCTCATACGTGAGAGTTCCTGATCTGGAAACAACTCCGATAGGACCTCCCGGCTTATGAATGTGTCCCGGCATTATACCAATCTTGCACTCTCCCGGAGTAATTATGCCGGGGCAATTTGGCCCGATTATACGGCTCTTTTTACCCGAGATATAATTTTTTACTTTCATCATGTCCAATACCGGAATTCCTTCTGTAATTGTAACGATAAGCTCGATTCCGGCATCTGCCGCTTCCAGTATGGCATCTGCCGCAAAAGGAGGCGGGACAAAGATCATGCTGCAGTTGGCCCCTGTTTTTTTCACTGCTTCGTTTACAGTATTAAAAACAGGTATATCATCCATTTTCTGACCGCCTTTTCCGGGGGTAACTCCGGCAACAACACTGGTTCCATATGCAAAACACTGGCGGGTATGAAACTGCCCTTCTTTTCCTGTTATCCCCTGAACAACAAGACGCGTATTCTTATTTACAAAAATACTCACTTTAAATTACCTCGCTTGTATAAAGCCTCATAGAATTGTGTAAGTACACAGGTTATTTAGACTGTAGGCTGAAGGCTGTTAGTGGTCAGTCTGTAGGCTCTTTGACTGTAGGCTGTTAGCTAAAAACCTACAGCCTACCCAAATTATTCCATCAACCCTGATCAGACTCTCACAATCTGCGCAACTTTTTGCGCGGCATCCTGTAAATCAACGGCCGTAATAAGATTCAGCCCTGATTCAGAAAGGATCTTTCTTCCCATCTCAACGTTTGTCCCTTCCATGCGTATTACAACAGGCACATTGATACCTGTCTTTTTTGCCGCCTGAACTACACCTTCTGCAAGCACGTCGCATCTTAAAATACCGCCGAATATATTTATGAAGATACCCTTTACATTCTTATCTCCAAGTATAATCCTGAAGCCGTTTTCTACCATCTCGGCGCTGGCGCCGCCTCCCACATCAAGGAAATTGGCCGGCTCGGCTCCGGCAAGCTTGATAATGTCCATCGTAGCCATTGCAAGGCCGGCGCCGTTTACCATGTTCCCGACATTCCCATCCATTTTGATGTAATTCAGATTGAACTTA
Organism: Desulfobacterales bacterium; assembly: GCA_020052975.1. The sequence goes on from JAGVOC010000244.1 coordinate 17,326, forward strand.
GATGCCTCAACCTCAAGGGGTTCTTCTTCATCAAAATCCCTGTATTCCAGAATATCCTTATGCCTGAAAATGGCATTATCATCAAAGTTTATCTTCGCATCAAGAGCAATAACAGAGCCATTTGCCGTAATGACAAGGGGATTTATTTCCAGAAGAGAGCAGTCATAGTCAACAAAAAGGCTGTAAAGATTTTTCAGCATTGCAGAAAATTCTTTTATCGCACCAGCCGGCAAATTCAGTCCGAAAGCCGTAGTCCTGCAATGGTACGGATAAATTCCGGCAAGTGGATCTACAAAAATCTTTATGATTTTTTCCGGCGTCTTTTCGGCGACCTCTTCTATATCCATTCCTCCGGCCTCGCTTGTCATAATAACAATCTTGACGGAAGCCCTGTCAGGGATAATTCCGAGATAAAGCTCTTTTTGAATATTGAGCCCCTGCTCAACAAGCACCTTTTTCACAAGCTTTCCTTCAGTGCCGGTCTGATGGGTGACAAGGTTCATGCCTATTATGCCGGCCGCATTATTTTTTACTTCCTCAAGAGAATTGGACAGCTTTACGCCACCCCCCTTGCCGCGGCCTCCCGCATGAATCTGGGCCTTTACAACAACCGGAAAGCCTCCAAGAGTACCTGCAATCCCGGCCGCTTCCCCGGGTGTAAATGCAACCCCGCCTGCAGGAACGGGAACACCATATTTTTTAAACAAATCCTTAGCCTGGTACTCGTGAATTTTCATTTTCCGATTTCCCTATGATCATTATCGATAGCATCCTAAAAACTCGAAAAAACAGACGGCAAAGTAAAAAGCTTATTATGCAAGGCGCGCGAATCTTGAGGAATGAAGCGTACATGTTAGTACGCTGCAATGACGAAAGATGAAGCGCAACACAGCAGAATGACTTTTTACAAAGCCGTCTCTAACCTATTATGCACAGTACGGCGTTTTTAGGCACCGAATCCCCGCTCTTGAAATTGATGGCCTTGATAACCCCTTCTACAGGAGCTGGAAGTGCATTTTCCATCTTCATCGCTTCAAGTATTACAACTGTATCCCCTTTTTTAACATGATCGCCTACATTCTTCTCATAAGAAACAATCATGCCGGGCATGGGAGCGTTCAGCGTGACTCCTTGGCCGACTTCTGTTGGAACCGCTTCAGGCATGGGAGCCTTTGGAGATGCGACAGGTGCTGCCGGTTTAACTGCGGCATGGGCCGCAGGCACGGCAGGTTTTGGAACAGGGGTTGCGGCCGCAGGAACCTGATGCATGAAGCTTATAACCGGCGCCCCTCCAACTTCCTCAACACCAACTTCATAAAAGTCACCATCCACAAATATATTGAAATTTCGGAGTCTGTCACCCTTTGCAGGAGCCTCTCTCTTTTCAGCCTTTTCAACAAGCTTGCCGGCCTTCGCCTTTGCAATGATCTCCTGCTCGGCTTTAACCTGCTCAAGAGTTCTGGGCTTTACCTCGGCAGGCGGCTCTTCTTTGCCGTATTTCCATTTTAAAAACTTTTTCCCGGTAACAGGATAGAGTGCATAAATGAGCACGTCATCGATATCGACAGCAAGATCCTTGACTTCTTCTTTTGCCTTTTCAAGTTCAGGCTCTATAACCTCAGCAGGCCTGCATGTGATCGGTTTTTCTCCGCGCGGATATCCCTTGAGAGCCTTCTCCTGCAGTTCAGGATTAATGGGAACCGCTGTTTTCCCGTAAAGGCCGTAGCACAAATCTTTCACCTGGGCGGTAATCATTTTATACCTGTCTTTTTCATCACCGAAAAGGACATTGTTAACCGTCTGGATTCCCACTATCTGGCTGGTTGGTGTAACAAGAGGAATCTGCCCCAAATCCTTCCTGACCTTCGGAAGCTCTGCATAAACCTCGTTTATCTTGTCAAGGGCGTCCATCTCTTTAAGCTGATTAACAAGATTGGAGAGCATGCCGCCCGGAGTCTGATGCAGAAGAACATTTATATCTATGATTGAAACCTTCGAATCATCAAGAAGGTGCTTGTACTTGGGAAGAATATCTCTTTCGAGAACTTCATTTATGGCTGCAAGCTGCCTGATATCAAAACCGGTATCCCTGTTTGTGCCAAGAAGCGCCATAACAAGCGGCTCAATTGCAGGATGAGAAGTCCTGTAAGCATAAGGTGTCATGCAGGTGTCTATTATATCTACTCCGGCTTCAATAGCTTTTAAATGAGACATCGATGCCATGCCTGAAGTAAAATGGCTGTGGAGATGGATAGGAGCTTTTACGGCCACTTTTAATGCCTTTACCAGGTCATATGCATCATAAGGAGCTATCAGTCCTGCCATATCTTTAATGCAGATGCTGTCCGCCCCCATCTTTTCAAGTTCTTTGGCTTTGTTGACGTAATATTCAAGAGTATATACATCTCCGCCCATTCTCGGTTCTGTGAGAGAATAGCATATGCAACCCTGGAAATGCTTCCCGCAGCTTTTTATGACAGGAACAACAGTTTCAAAATTACGGTAGTCATTTAAAGCATCGAATGTTCTGAAAATGTCCATACCATTTGCTGCAGCCCTTTCGACAAATGCCCGGGCAACATCATCGGCATAATTTCTGTAACCAACAAGATTTTGAGCCCTCAGAAGCATGGAGAAAGGAGTCTTTTTGACATAACTTTTCAATGTCCTGATTCTTTCCCATGGATCTTCATTCAGAAACCGGTGCATGGTGTCGAAAGTCGCACCACCCCAGGTCTCCATTGCCCAGAACCCGACTTCATCCATCATCTCCGCAACAGGAATCATATCTTCGGTCCGCCCTCTTGTCGCAAAAAGGGACTGGTGACCGTCACGTAATGTCAGGTCTTCTATCATGACAGGATTTTTCGCTTTCGGCCTGTCTTTTCTGTAGTCCATAGGTGCTTTTTTTACTTTATCGTGATCGTTCATGTTCTTGTTCTCCTCTTAAATATATTTTCGAAACATTTGCTCAATACTCTCGTTGTACGGCCGGTATAGGATTCCTGGTCACCTGCCCCTGCTAAAAGCCTTCAACTGCATCAAATTTCGCGTCTGCATGATAGCCTGTCTCCCGCTTATACCCCAGATATTAAATGGCGACAGAGGGGCAGCTTGAACTCCGCCTGTGGCGGACTGCCCGGCAGGCAAAGCGCCCTGATTCATCATCATGCTTTCTTCTTCAGTCCGGATATAATTAATTACAGCCGCAGATATAGCTGCAGCTATTTTCGCTTTTTTATCCATAATTATTCTTCCTTCAACCGGTAAATATCCTTAAATTCTCACCTATTCATGAGAGACCTTTGCATAACACTCCCTGCAGCACAAACTCGCTTTATACCGGAATATTCCCGTGTTTTTTGGGAGGTCTTATCTCGCGTTTGCTGCACATAACCTCAAGAGTCTCTATCAGACGCTGCCTTGTAGTGCTTGGCACTATAACGGCATCTATATAGCCTCTTCTTGCAGCACAGTAAGGATTTGAAAAAAGGTCCTCGTATTCCTTAATCTTTTCTTTCCGCTTCCCCGCGGAATCCTTGGCATCATTTATTTCCTTGCGGTGAATTATATTGGCTGCCCCGGCTGCACCCATAACCGCAATTTCAGCCGTCGGCCACGCAAAAGCCATATCAGCCCCGAGATCCCTTGAGCACATTGCAAGATAAGATCCGCCATAATCTTTGCGGGTTACAAGAAGCATCTTCGGGACCGTTGCTTCTGAATAGCACCACAGAAGCTTTGCTCCATGACGTATTATCCCGCCCCACTCCTGGTCGCTTCCGGGAAGATACCCGGGAACATCTGCAATGGTAAGAAGCGGGATGTTGAATGAATCGCAGAATCTGATAAATCTTGTTGCCTTGTCTGACGCATTAATATCAAGGCATCCGGCCTTAACTTTCGGCTGATTGGCTATGATTCCGATTGTCCTGCCGTTCATCCTTGCAAAACATACTATTATATTCTGTGCAAAATATTCATGAGGCTCAAAGAACTCTCCGTTATCGACTATAGCCCGGATAACCTCCTTCATATCATATGACTGGTTAGTGGTGTCAGGAATTATATCATCCAGCAGAGGCGCAGTACGGGCAGGATCATCACCGGTCGTGATCACGGGAGGATCCTCCATGTTGTTGGAAGGGAGATAGGAAAGGAGCTTTTTGATATTTATAATTGCATCCTCATCGCTTTCACACGCAAACTGGGCAACTCCGCTCTTTTCGTTATGGGTCATTGCTCCGCCAAGCTCTTCAAATGATATCTCTTCGCCCGTAACAGATTTAATAACCTCCGGTCCTGTAATAAACATGTAACTGCTGTTTTTTACCATAAATACCCAGTCTGTCATTGCAGGTGAATAAACTGCACCTCCTGCGGTCGGCCCCATTATTGCGGATATCTGGGGTATGACACCGGATGCGAGAGAGTTCCGGTAAAAAATCTGGCCATATCCGGAAAGAGCATCAACACCTTCCTGTATTCTTGCGCCTCCCGAATCATTTATTCCGATAAAAGGGACCCCGGCTTTTATCGCAAGATCCATAACCTTGCAGATTTTCTTCGAATGCATTTCGCCAAGGCTGCCGGCCCTTGATGTAAAATCCTGGGAAAAGGCAAATGCCGGCCTTTTATCAATCAGGCCGTGCCCCGTAATCACACCATCTGAAGGGATTTCAACCTTATCCATGTCAAAATTAACGCACCGGTGGGTGACGAACATATCTATTTCCCGGAAAGTACCCGGATCAAACAATAAATCAAGCCGTTCCCGGGCTGTAAGGCGCCCTTTTTCCCGGTGTTTGGCAACTGCCTTTTCGCCGCCCATCTTAAGGACCTTTGCTTCGCGCTCTTTAAGATCCTTAATTTTATCTTTCACAATACCCATAACAAAGTTCCTTTCATATGGTAACTGGTCTCTGGTTTATAGTTGCTAGTTTCTGGTTTATATGCCCCCAGGGGGCGTTGATATGTTTCCATAAAAATTTCTTGCAAAATGCCAAAACCCATTACCCCTGCCAGACCCTTTAATCAGATTTTATTTAAAGCGCTCGATGAAGGCGAACTATCCTTTTACTTACAGTTTCTGTCAAGAAAAAAGAGCAGTTCGCAGGCTGCAACCGTCGGTGTTTTCATCCCTTTTTCAACATCCCGTGTAATTTTTGAAAGAAGCCTTTTTACATCGGAATTGCTGAAAAACATATCCTTAAGCCCATCTTCAACAAGAGACCACATCCAGTTTACAGACTGTTTTTCCCTGTTTATATCAAGTTCTCCGCTCTTTACCATTTTATCCCTGTGATCAAGCACTATACTCCAGATTTCATTTATCCCCGTCATTTCAGCTGAACTGCATGTAACAACAGGAGGTGTCCATGTCGGAGTCGATGGCATTAAAAGGCGAAGGGCTGTTTCATATTCTTTCCTTGCTTTCTTTGCCTTTTCGATATTGTCCCCGTCGGCCTTGTTTATGGCAACTGCGTCTGCGAGTTCCAGCACACCTTTTTTGATTCCCTGGATTCCGTCTCCAGCACCTGCCAGCATGAGCACAAGAAAAAAATCAACCATGGAAGAGACTTCAGTCTCAGACTGTCCGACACCCACGGTTTCAACTATTATAACGTCAAAACCTGCCGCTTCACAAACGAGCATTGCTTCCCTTGTTTTTCTTGCAACGCCTCCGAGGGTGGAACCCGAAGGAGAAGGCCTGATAAACGCATTTTCCTCAATGGAAAGCTTTTCCATGCGCATCTTGTCAGCCATAATGCTTCCGCCGCTTCTTCTGCTGCTGGGATCAACAGTAAGAACCGCTAAACGATGGCCTTTTTTTATAAGCATCATCCCGAGGCTCTCAACAAACGTGCTTTTTCCCACACCTGGAACACCGGTAACACCCAGGCGAACGGCTTTCCCGGTATCTGGAAGCAGGCCATCGAGAATAGACCTTGCAAGATCCTGATGGGATGGGTGCGAGCTCTCTATAAGCGTTATGGTTTTTGCAAGTATCCGCCTGTTTCTTTCAAGGACTCCCCTGATATAATATTGCGGATCGGCTGTTCGAAACGCTGTGCGTTTCTCCGGTTCCTGGTTTCTGGTTTCCGGTTTCTGGTCCGATTCACTATTCACTGTTCGCTCTTCACTATTCACGTTTTTCTGCTTTCAAACAGGGCGTTCAAAACCTTGTTGGCAGCATCCGTAATCACTGTGCCGGGTCCGAATATTCCCGAAACACCTTTTTCATAGAGAAAATCATAGTCAGCCGGAGGAATTATTCCTCCGACAACGACCAGAATATCCTTACCGCCTTCGGCCTTGAGGGCTTCAATTAACTGGGGTACCAGAACCTTGTGTCCTGCTGCAAGGCTTGACGCGCCAACAACATGAACATCATTTTCAATAGCCATGCGTGCTGCTTCAAGCGGAGTCTGAAACATGGGACTTATGTCAACATCAAACCCAAGATCGGCAAATGCGGTAGCAACCACCTTGATGCCCCGGTCATGCCCGTCCTGCCCCATCTTTGTGACAAGAATTCTGGGTCTTCTCCCTTCTTTTTCAAGAAATTCGTCCGTTCTCTTTCTTATGGAGGCAATAATCTGGCTATCCCCGTATTCCGAAGCAAATACTCCTGAAATACACTGGGTCGTGGCGACATATCTCCCAAATACTTTTTCCATGGCATCCGTAATCTCCCCGACTGTTGCCCTCGCACGAACCGCCGGAATGCATGTCTCAAGCAGGTTGCCGCCTGATGATGCACAGCTTATTATCGCTTCAAGGGTTTTATGAACTGCAACAGGATCTCTTTTTGCCTTTATTTCCTTTAATCTTGCAATCTGCTCATCCCGCACACTGTCTGAAACCTCAAGCACATCAACATGAGACTCTTCTTTTATGAGGTACTTGTTGACCCCGACAATCACGTCTTTACCCTGGTCAATCCGCGCCTGTTTCCTTGCGGCCGATTCTTCTATCCTCATCTTGGGCATTCCTGTCTGTATGGCTTTGGTCATTCCGCCAAGATCCTCAATCTCTTTTATTATTTTTTTCGACTCACGGATAATAGCATCGGTAAGCGCTTCAACATAATAGGAGCCACCGAGAGGGTCGACAACATGGCAAATCTGAGATTCTTCCTGAATGACGATCTGGGTATTTCTCGCGATCCTTGCAGAAAAATCGGTTGGAAGGCCAACCGCCTCATCAAATGAATTGGTATGCAATGACTGGGTTCCCCCCAGCACTGCAGAAAGGCATTCGAGAGTTGTGCGAATAATATTGTTGTACGGGTCCTGCTGGGTAAGACTCCAGCCGGATGTCTGGCAATGGGTCCTCAGCATCAGAGACTGGGGCTTTTTGGGATTAAACCCGCGTATCATGTCGGCCCACAGGAAACGGGCAGCTCTCAGCATGGCAATCTCCATGAAAAAATTCATGCCTATTCCGAAGAAAAACGAGAGGCGCGGAGCAAAATCATCTATATCAAGACCGGCTGCAAGCGCCGCTTTCACATATTCAAGTCCATCGGCCAGTGTAAAGGCAGTCTGCAGAACGGAGTTCGCGCCTGCCTCCATCATGTGATAACCGCTTATGCTCACTGTATTGTATTTCGGCATCTGTTTTGAACAGTAAGCGATTATGTCGGACACTATCCTCATGGATGGTTCGGGAGGATAGATATATGTGTTTCTTGTAAGATATTCTTTCAATATATCGTTCTGGATTGTTCCGTTTAACTTATCCTGAGTAACCCCCTGCTCCTCGGCTGCCACTATATAACCGGCAAGTATGGGGAGAACAGCGCCGTTCATGGTCATTGAGACGGACATCTCGTCAAGGGGGATCTGGTCAAAAAGGATCTTCATGTCTTCAACCGAATCAACGGCAACACCTGCTTTACCAATATCGCCTACAACTCTCGGGTGATCCGAATCGTAGCCTCTGTGTGTGGCAAGATCGAAGGCAACCGAAAGTCCTTTTTGCCCGCCGGCAAGATTTCTCCGGTAGAATGCGTTTGAGTCCTTAGCGGTTGAAAAGCCTGCATACTGCCTCACCGTCCAGGGCCTGCCGGAGTACATTGTCGCCTTGACCCCTCTCACATAAGGATAAAATCCCGGGAGAGAATTCACAAACTCCAGCCCTTCAAGATCCCCGGCGGTATAAAGAGGTTTTACAAGTATCCCTTCAGGTGTCTGCCAGTTAAGGGATTCAACAGGTTTTTTCATCTCTTTTGCACTGAGTTCAGCCCATTTTTTTATATCAGACATCTCTTCGCTCCTTTAAAAACTTTGTTTTTCGTTTCTTGTCTCTGGTTTCTGGTCTATGGTCTCTGGTTCCTGGTTCCTGGTTTCTGGTTTCTGGTTTGTCGGATAATCTTTCTTTTATGCACTTCACTCTCTTTCCGGGTCATTTCTGATTTTTATTTTTTGAACCAGAAACCAGAAACTATAAACCAGAAACCGTTTTTACCTTTCACACAGCTCAACCAAAATGCCGTTTGTCGATTTGGGATGGAGAAATGCTATTTTCGCACCGCCGGCACCGGTCCTCGGCTTCTCATCTATAAGCCTGATGCCCTTTTCTTTCAGCTCCACAAGCGCCTCTTCGATGTTTTCAACACGAAATGCTACATGCTGAATCCCTTCTCCCTTTTTTTCTATGTATTTTGCAACAGGTCCGTCAGGAGCGGTGGATTCCAGGAGTTCGACTTCGCTCTCACCTACCGGGAAAAAAGCGGTGGTTACCTTTTGTTCGGCTACTGTTTCGGAGCCTTCAAACTTAAGTCCCAGAACATCCGCCCAGAATTTTTTTCCTTCTCCGATGCTGTTAACGGCAATTCCAAGATGATCTATTTTCAGAATCTTCATGTTTAAAACTCCTTTTAAAGTGCACCATAGTCCGGTCTCTGGTCTACGGTTTATAGTTTCTGGTTTTTAAATAGTCGAACGCTTGAACCCCTTTTCCATTTAACCTTGCTCTTGGCTATGCAAATTTATTGAAAACTCTTCTAAACCCCGGCATGGCATTTATAATAGTCTCATCATCAACGCAAAACGCTATCCTGAAATGGCCGGGCCCCATGAACCCGCTTCCAGGCACAACCAGAATCAGCTCTTCCTGCAGCGCCATTACAAATTTCACATCATCTTCAATGGGTGTTTCGGGGAAAAGATAAAATGCTCCGGGCGGTTTCACAAATTTATAACCGCATTCTGCAAGCCCGTTACACAAAAGCTCCCTTTTTCTTGCGTATTCTGAAACATCTACGCTTTCTCCCTGCATTGAAGCAACAACGCGCTGCATGAGCGCAGGCGCATTGACAAATCCGAGAATCCTGTTGGCAAGCGCCATTCCGCCTAAAAGTGCATTCTTATGAGTTGCAGCAGGATTCACTGCCGCGAAACCGATTCGTTCGCCCGGAATCGATATATCCTTCGAATACGAAGTCGCAATTATCGTTTCATTGTAACAGGTAAAAATGCCCGGCATCTTCACTCCGTCATAGGTTATTTTCCTGTAAGGCTCATCCGATAAAAGATAAATTGTCTTTCCGGATTTTTTCCCCTTTTCGGTCAAAAGCCTACCAAGCTCCATCAAACTTTCTTTGGAATATATCTGCCCTGTCGGATTGTTTGGAGAATTAATCAAAACCGCCTTTGTCTTTCCGGTTATTGCCGAAGAAAGGGCTTCCATATTAAGGGAGAAATCTTTATTTGTTGATGCGGTCTTTAAAACTCCTCCGTGGTTTCCGGCGTAAAAACCATATTCCACAAAACAGGGTGCAGGAGTAATAACCTCGTCGCCGGGATCCAGTATTGTCTTAAGGATAATATTCAGTGCACCAGCCGCGCCGCAGGTCATGATAATCTCGTTCTCAGTGACAGGCGCCCCCTGTTCTACGGAAAGATAGCTTGCTACAGCCTTACGGACATGCGGATAACCTGTATTCGACATATAGGCATGATCCCCGTATCCCAGAGAATGAACAGTATCTGCAAGTACTTTTCTGAATTTTTCAGGCGGCTGAACATTCGGATTGCCGAGGCTGAAATCAAAAACATTTTTTGCGCCATGCTCTGCCTTAAGGCGGGCGCCTTCTTCAAACATCTTTCTTATCCAGGATGATTTGGAAAGAATATTCTCAATATTTTTTGCTATGGACATTATAATTAACTCCTAAATTCGAAAATCGAAGTTCGAATTTCGTATATCGCACCTCTATTTTCAATTTACGAACTGTGCGTTCATTCACTTTACCCCTTACCACTTGCCCCTTGACGCTTTCCCATTGTACCTTTCTCTTATGCCGATACCACCGATTTCACCCCCGGAATCTCCTGTTTTAAAAACCTTTCAATTCCGTTTTTTAATGTCATCTGTGACATGGGGCATCCTGCGCATGCGCCTTTCAAGCGCACCTTGACTACACCCTCAATTACATCTACAAGCTCCACATCCCCGCCGTCTTTCTGTAGCATGGGCCTGATTTTTTTTATTGCCTCTTCCACCAGTTCTTTCATAATGCCCCCCTACCTTTGGTTTCTGGTTCGAACTTCGAATTTCGCACATCGTACTTCGAAGTTCGTTGCCTCGCACCTCACCCCTCGCGCCTCTCGCCTCATGCCTCATGCCTTCTTCTATAAAATTCCTTCCTGAATACCTCAAATGCATCATTTAAGATTGCAACTCTCATATCCCCCATGAGTTTTGTATAATAGCAAATATTATGAATTGTATTCAAGCGATAGGCAAGAATTTCTTTAGCCATAAAAAGATGCCTCAGATATGCTCTCGAATAATTCCGGCAGGTATAGCAAAGGCACCCTTCATCAACCGGCTTAGTATCATATTTAAAGCGTGCATTACAAATATTGATTGTCCCCTGATCCGTGAACATCTGGCCGTTTCTTGCATTTCTCGTGGGAAGGACACAGTCAAACATATCGGCGCCAAGTGAAACGAGTTCAACAAGGTTTTCTGGTGTCCCGACGCCCATAACATACTTTGGTTTTTCATCGGGGAGCTTCGGAAGTGAGAAATCAACCATTTCAAGCATTATATCAACAGGTTCACCGACACTTAACCCCCCCAATGCATAACCGGAAAACTCCATTTTCACAAGATCGCAAGCAGATTTTTCCCGGAGTTCTTTATACATTCCCCCCTGCACAATCCCAAAAAGGGCGTTTTTGTTTTCGCCTTTTTCTTCCCATGTTTTTTTGCATCTTCCGGCCCATACAGTTGTCAGGTTAAGGGCGGATTGCGTTTCTTTTTTTTCAGCAGGATATTGTATGCACTGATCAAGGCACATCATTATATCCGAACCTAAGGATATCTGGATTTCGACAGCCTTTTCCGGTGTAAGAGTATGGCTCGATCCGTCAATATGGGACTGGAATGTGTATCCTTCATCCGTTATTTTTGAAAGTTTTGCCAGTGAAAAGACCTGAAACCCGCCGCTGTCAGTCAATATTGGCCCTTTCCAGTTCATGAAACTGTGCAGTCCGGAAAAAAGATTTATCACATCGCAGCCGGGCCTTAAATATAGATGATAAGTATTCCCAAGGATGATGCTTGCTCCTGCTTCTGCAATTTCCTCAGGAGATAATGATTTTACGGACGCAAGTGTTCCAACAGGCATGAACACAGGAGTTTCCACAACTCCGTGAGATGTCTTCATCAGCCCGGCCCTGGCCCGGGTCTCTTTCGATTCTGAAATTACCGTAAAATCAAACATAGTTATTGGTCTCTGGTTCCTGGTCTCTGGTTTCTGGTTCCTGGTTTTTTGAACTTCTGGCCTTTTAAACCGGATTGTTTCAAGTAATTCATGAATCCAGAGATCAATTTTTTTGTGGAAGATGCCATTGCACGTACAGAATTAAATTCTTCTTCTGTGATATAACCCTGATCCAGAGCAATATATAACTGAGATTCAACTTCCCCGGCCGAACCCTTTGCAATTGCAAGAAATTGCGAAAATTCTGCCGAACCTCCGCGTTCAAAACCTTCTGCAATATTTGAGATAATTGATATAACAGAACGACGTATTTGATCCCTAAGGGCATAGTCTCTTGCAAAAGCTCCTTTCCCAGAGCATGTATAAACTGCTCGGCTAAGTTCTCTTGCTTTCTGCCAGGCCTCGATCTCTTCAAAGTTCTTAATTGTTGCCATCTGTACCCTCCAACCAGAAACCTAAAAGTTCTGTATTATTTAACCAGAAACCAGAGACCAGGAACCAGGAACCGTTTATTACGAATCAATAAACATTGCATCGCCATAGCTATAAAACCTGTATCCTTTATATATAGCCTCCCTGTATGCTGAAAGCACTTTTTCCCTTTCCGCAAAAGCCGACACAAGCATAATGAGTGTTGACTTCGGCAAATGAAAATTTGTAATCATTGCGTCAACAACTTTAAAACTGTATCCGGGATATATAAAAAGATCGCATTTTCCGCTTCCGGCAACAACTTTTCCTGCGCTGTCGGATGAGTATTCGAGTGTGCGGACGCACGTAGTTCCGACCGCAACAACCTTTCCTCCGGCAGCTTTTGTCTTATTTATTGTATCAGCGGCATTCTCTGATATTTCAAACCGTTCTGAATGTATCTTGTGTTCCCTTATATCTTCAACCCTTACCGGAAGAAAAGTTCCATAGCCGACATGCAGGGTGATTTCAGCTATTCTAACGCCTTTTGATCTAATTATTTCAAGCAGTTCCTTTGAAAAATGGAGTCCGGCCGTAGGTGCCGCAACAGCTCCGTTATATGCCGCATATATTGTCTGGTAGGATGTTTTATCATCCCACGAATCATTGCTGCCATCATCACGCTTTATATATGGCGGAAGAGGAACATGGCCTGTCTCATTAAGCAGATCCTCAAAATTGCCCGGGCATGAAAACCTGAGCAGACAAATTCCCTCTTTTGCACTGATAACCTCCGCCTTTAATTCCTTTTGAAAGAAGATAAATGAACCAAGTTTAGGAGGTTTTGAAGATTTTACAAGGCACTCGCAAATAAAAACACTTTTATCAGCCTGCTCTATTATTCCACCTGCATAATCTAAAATAAGGACTTCGGCCTTTCCTCCCGTATCCTTTTTCCCGAATAACCGGCCGGGAATTACCCTTGTGTTGTTAATAACAAGAACATCTTTTGACGAAATAAAATCACAAACCTCGAAAAATTCATGATGAGATATCTCTCCGGTTTTTCTGTTAAGGAACAGGAGCTTTGACCTGTCCCGGCACAAAGCCGGTTTTTGCGCTATGTATTCTTCCGGAAGTTCATAATCATAATCGGACAGGGAAAACACTCTTACCGCCTCCCCAGAAAGACCAGCAAAATGCCCATAACCATAAGTAATAATCCCATAATTCTCAAAGCATTTTCATGCATTTCGATAATCTTTACCATCCATCTTTTCATCTTTTCAGGAAAAGCAAAATACGGGAGGCCTTCAACAATCATGACCATTCCAATAACACACAGAAAATATTTCATTCAAACCGCCTGTCCTTCTTGTTTTATGATGGCAACCTATAAACATTAAAGCAATATTTTGTCAAAGCAAAACAATAAAACGCCCTTGAGGTAAATCTAAGTTATTGACTAATGTAATCACTTAATATAAATTGAGGCTACATCTAAATTAATGGATTCGCAAAAAGTCTAAAATCCTGTCACTCCCGTAAAAACGGGAGTCCAGAAATATTTAAAAAGACTGGATAGCGCTGGTGCTTCACTACGTGCCCCGTTTTCACGGGAATGACGAAAAAAGGGGGGTAATCTTGATAACTGTAGGAGTAAGAGAATTAAAGGAAAACCTGAGTCAGTATCTCAACAGTGTGAAATCAGGCGAACGAATAATTGTTACAGACAGGAAAAAAGAAGTGGCGGTTATTTCTCCCTATAAAATCGAATCAGTTGAAGAAAAGGCTCTTATATTAATCCGTAAGGGAATAGCTCATTGGTCCGGTGGAAAACCAAAAGGTATGAATCCTAAAATTCATGTCGGTAAAGCGAGGGTTTCGGAAGCCATTATTGAGGATAGAAGATAAAGTGATCGTTTATCTTGATACGAGCAGCCTGGTAAAATTGTATGTTCTGGAGGAAGATTCTAATACCATAGAAAAGCTGGTTGAATCTTCGGATGTTGTTGCAACTTCGCTCATCGCTTATGCGGAAGCCAGATCTGCTTTTGCCAGGAGATTGAGGGAAGATGTTTTTTCGATTGACGAATACAGGCAAATTCTATCCCGTTTTGACCAGGACTGGGAAAATTGTCTGCGAATAGGTATTACCGGTGATCTAGTCCGGCGTGCCGGCAATCTTGCAGAAAAACACGGACTCCGTGGCTTTGATGCCGTTCACCTCTCTTCTGCAATAACGTTCAGAGAAGAATTGTCTTTTCCTGTGTATTTTTCATGTTCGGATCAGAAACTCCAGAACGCATCCCGCATGGAAAATCTAATGCAACCGGAACTATAAAACGAAAATTTAAGCAAAGCCCGGCGTTTCGAGTAACTGACAGCCATGCCCGGAGCGGGCACAACGAAGTATGAGAATACAGGAGCCAGGAGTCAGGAGCCAGAATAACCATGGTATTGTTTTTCTTCTGTATTCTGACTCCTGTATTCTCATATAAAAATCGAGGATTTTATTCATATGCAATTTGAAGCGGTTATAGGGCTTGAAGTCCATGCCCAGCTTAAGACAAAAACAAAAATATTCTGCTCCTGTCCGACTTTTTTCGGAGCGCCTCCCAATACGCATACTTGCCCTGTTTGCCTTGGTATGCCCGGGGTGCTTCCGGTACTGAATAAAAAAGTCGTAGAGTACGCAATGCTCATGGGAATCGCGACAAACTGCACGATTTCAAAAAACAGCCGGTTCGCCCGAAAGAACTATTTTTATCCGGATCTCCCGAAGGGATACCAGATTTCCCAGTATGAGCTTCCTATAGCCCAAAACGGCCATATAGACATAGAGACAAACGGCGTAAAAAAAAGAATCGGCATAACAAGAATTCACATGGAAGAGGACGCCGGAAAACTGATACACGATCCTTCACGACCTTATTCCATGGTGGATTTCAACAGGACCGGTGTCCCTCTTATTGAAATAGTAAGCGAGCCTGATATCAGAACCTTTGAAGAAGCCGGGGAATATCTCAGAAAGCTGAGATCAATATTAAGATACCTTGATATCTGCGACGGGAACATGGAAGAAGGAAGCTTCAGGTGTGATGCCAATGTGTCAATAAGACCGGCAGGAGATGCGCCTTTCGGAACAAGAACAGAGCTTAAAAACCTCAACTCATTTAAAAACGTGGAAAAAGCCATCCAGTATGAAATCGAAAGGCAAAAAGATGTTTTGCTTGAAGGAGGAAAAATTATTCAGGAGACAAGGCTCTGGGACCCTGCAAAAAACTGCACAACATCAATGAGAGGCAAGGAAGAGGCTCACGATTACAGGTATTTCCCTGATCCTGATCTTCTTCCCCTTGTGATTGACGACACATGGATAGAAGAAGTCAGGAACAGTCTTCCGGAACTTCCCGACCAGAAAAAGGAACGCTTCATAACAGAATATGGTCTTCCTGAATATGATGCCGGTATACTGACTTCTGCCATAGAAATTGCCGGATATTTTGAAGCCTGCGTCAGAGAATACAGCAATCCTAACCCCGATAAACGGGATAAGTACCTTAACGAAATAATTTTCAGCCAAAAAAGCGCAGAAAATTATTTCTCAGGTACTAAACAGGTGAGCAACTGGGTTATGGGTGCTCTTCTTGGTCTATTGAATACCGAAGGCAAAACAATTGAAGAATCGCCCGTCTCTTCGTCAAACCTTGCCCGGCTTTTAAAACTTATCGATCAAAGCATTATAAGCGGAAAGATCGCAAAGACGGTTTTTGAAGAGATGGCAAAGACCGGCAAATCACCGGAAGAAATCGTTAAAGAAAAAGACCTCGTACAGGTTACGGATGAATCAGCTATAGAAGACATGATTACAAAGCTTCTTGAGAGTTGTCCCAAAGAAGTTGCGGATTACAGGGCAGGCAAAACAAAAGTGGTGGGTTTTTTTGTAGGCCGCATCATGAAGGAGACAAAAGGGAAGGCAAATCCGGAGATAGTGAACAGGATATTGAAGGAGAAGCTTAATCGGGCGTAAGGCACGAGGCAACATTTTAACAATCCTGTCCATCCTGTTAATCCTGTCTGAAAACTTTATTTTCTTTCAGAAGATTTGAAAACGGATATTTTTCCGCAACTGTGAAAATATATCTTGATTTTATTTCACAGGTATGAAATTTTATCGCCATGGAACGTTTGGTGGCGCGATACCTGTTCGATCCGGAAATGACGGCGGACAAGATGATATTCCTGACCGGCCCCCGGCAGGTGGGCAAGACGACCTTTGCCCGCAACTGGCTTGATTCCGCCGGATGCAGTGACACCTATTTCAACTGGGACGATCCCGCCATCCTTTTGGAATACCGGAGAAATCCGTTTTTTTTCAAGAATATCGTCGAGGAAAGATACAAAGGCGAGCCAGTTCCGGTGGTCTTCGACGAAATCCACAAGCGGAAGAACTGGCGGGATATCCTCAAGGGATTCTACGATTCCAACCGGGAAAAGATCCGGCTTCTGGTCACGGGCAGTTCGCGCCTGGAGATGTATCGAAAGTCGGGGGATTCGCTGATCGGCAGATACTTTTCATACCGGATGTTCCCCCTGGGCCTGTCCGAGGTGGCGGAGGATTTTTCCTTCGTTCTGGACGACGATCTGCCCATTGAAAATGGAGACATCCTGCTGCGGGAGGTAAGAAAGGTCGATACGGGCAAAACCCGGGAGGCACTGGACCGATTGATTTGTTTCGGCGGATTCCCGGAACCCTTCCTGAAGGCGTCGCCGAAGTTTCATCGCCGCTGGCAGGCCGATTACAAAACACTTCTGACGAAAGAGGACGTTCGTGACCTCTCCCGCATTGCTGATATCCGGGGGCTGGAACACTTGGTCGAGCTCCTTCCGTCGAAGGTCGGATCGCCCCTGAGCGTCAACTCCCTGCGCGAGGATTTGAGCGTTCATCACAGCACGATCGTCAAATGGATTGATGTTCTGAAGGAAGTCTATCTGGTGTTCACGATCCGACCCTGGCACAAGCAGATCCGGCGCTCTCTGAAGAAGGAACCCAAGCTCTACTTTTTTGACTGGTCACTGCTGCCGGATTCGGGACCCCGTTTCGAGAACCTTCTGGCGGTAAGCCTCGTGAAGATGGCGGCGCGTTTCACGGAAACCGGTCTCGGGACATTCGAGGTCATGTACATCCGCGATACGGTCAAGAGGGAGGTCGATTTTATCCTGGTCAAGGATGGCAAGCCAGTGGCTCTTTTCGAAGCCAAAGAAGGCGGGAGGGAGATCGCGCCGGACATCCTATATTTCGGCCGGATGCTGAACCTTCCCTGCTATCAGATCGTCCGCGATCTGGACAGAGCGGAAGCCTTCCCGGACAACTGCTTCCTCCTTCCCGCCGCTGCGTTCCTCATGCTGGCGGGGTAAAATTCACACCGGATGCCTTTGCCTCCGCCAGGGTTTTTTCACTGACAACTTTCGTACGGATAAAATGTTCAGGCGGTTTTTAGAATAAGTTTCTTTTCAAGTTCAAGTTCGTAAGATCAGCGTATCGGCTTCTTTACGGGATGGAACTGCTCCCCACACATCACTGCGGCTACGCGGCGCGAGTTTTCGAGTCTCTGATTGAGTCCGACTCAGGCTGAATTGGAACCAGCCTTATTTCCAGATGACAGCCGACTGCCTCGGCATACTTTTTTAGGGTAGTCACGGAAGGTGCATGCTTTCCTGCCGATTCCAGCCGCGAAACTGCGCTTTTTGTTGTTTTCATCAGTTTTGCAACCGCTTCCTGAGTGAGTCCGGACTTTGAACGCGCGGCAAGCATCTCGCGGATAAGAACATACTCCTCTTCCAAGTCTTCATATGCTTTCCTGAAATCATCCCTCTTATTGGCATTCTTGAGGAATGCTTCATGGTCATGGGAAACCGGTTGATATTTCAAATCAGCCATTTTACACCTCCTTCATCCTTCTCCGGGCAATTTTAAGTTCTTTCTCAGGCAAACCTCGTGTTTTCTTAATGATTGCATTGAGTATCACAACACGCTGCCCGGCGACAAAACAGTAAAACGCGCGCCCGATACCTTCCCGACCATGTGGTCTAAGTTCAAAAAGACCGCCGCCCATAGCGCGTGAGTGCGGCATTCGTAAATTTGGCCCCGAACTCAATCAACAGCTCCATAATCCGTGCATAGTCAGCTAATATACTGTCAGGCCAGGATTCGATCTCAGCTTTAACGCGCGAGTGAAAATACTCTATGGCGAATTTCATGATTAAGCTGTTAGCATATTTGCTAACAGCTTGTCAACTGATTTGAAGCCTGGTGTTGAGGCCTTGTCCCTTGCTCAGCAATTCATGCTTTTTACCGGACACTCGGCAGACAGACAGCGATATTACCGGTTTCTGGTCAAGGTCTCAGATCTGCCAATACCTATGGCGGACTGAAATCGGTAACAAGATTTATTTCTTGCCCTGAAGCAATACAGGCTCCTGCTCGAACTTTTCCGGATTGTATATAAGGTTTGTTTATGATTTGCTTTTCCGGTACCATTCTGATAGTTTTATAAAAAATGATTTTAAACAGGAGCATCATACCATGCAAACAATCGATGTGAATCAGGCAAAACAGCAATTACCAAGGCTGATTGAGCAAACGATGTGTGGGAGGAGGTTATAATAACTCAGGGAGGAGAACCCCTCGTAAAACTTGTTGCGCTTACCAAGCAAGGCAGGAAATATCGACAATTTGGAAGTGCAAAAGGACTCATCCGAATGGCAGATGATTTTGATGAGCCGATAGAGGACTTCAAAGAATATATGTGATCTTGGATAGCACTTGGATTGAGCATATTAATGACAAGAAAAAAAGATTTTCTGGAAATTATAAAAGAAAGTGCGGCAAAAAAGATCCTGTTTCTTCCACATGCAGTACGCCAGATGTCGAAGCCTGATCGAATGATAAGTACAAAAGACATCAGGTTTGTTCTTGGACATGGTGAAATAATTGAAGATTATCCTGAAGATACACGCGGGCATAGTTGTATGATTCTCAGCTTCATAGATAAACGGCCAATACATGTGGTATGCTCACCGAAAGAAGAATATTTGGCTGTAATAACAGCTTATATTCCAAATGATCAGGAATGGGGTAATAATTATAAAAAAAGGAAAGAATCATGAAGTGCATGCACTGTCAGGGAAAAATGAAAAAAAGCGCCACTCCCTTTCATGTTGATCGAAAGGGATATCATTTAACGCTTGATGAGGTTCCGGCATGGGTGTGCCAACAGTGTGGAGAAGTTTATTTTGATGAGCCTGAAGTTGATTCTATTCAGGATATTATTAAGACGCTTGAAGATCGCACTGAGAAACTTTCCGCCGTGGCATAATGAGCAAGGCATTTTAACCAGAAACCAAAAACTCCGCCACGGGCGTATTTGTGACAATAAGAGACAAAAAAGGCCGGAGAGGGTTGCCCCTCCCCGGCCTTTCGTTTTTAATTCCTTACTTTTCTATTCGATCTCTTGCATTTCGGCTTATGCCTCATGCCTCACTATTAGAAGCTGAGTGAAAGCTGCGTACCGAATTCATACGGATTCGTTTGGTTTTTGCCATCAGAAGTAAGAGCACCACGAGCGGCTTCTGTAGCATCGCCTGCAAAGAGGTATGCGCCTACGAGGTCAAGATTCAGGCCCTCAACAAGTTGATATGTGACTTTAAGATCAACTTCTGTGCCGAGATAATCCTCGCCCCATACATTTTCTTCAGCAAGCTTTGCATACCACAAATCACCCGTTAAGGTCAGTTTGGGCATAGGTTTAACTGTTACGCCGATATTTGCAGCAAGCGTATTGGAGACAATATATCCAGTCGCGCCACTTGAATTCATACTCCCTGTACTCGACTGAGCAGCGGCCGAGTTGTCAAAAACACCGCCGCCCATAATTTCTGCCCAGACATATAAGTTAGAGCTGGTAGTGAAATATCCGTTGATTTTTTTATCGGAAAAGGCAGAAGAATCTTCACCGGTGGCATAAAAAGCCTGCCCGTGAATGTCTGCTTTGCCAAGATCAAATTTACCGCCGGCAGCAACAAGGTATCCTTCAAGTTTAACTTCGTCATCAGCCACCAAATTTCCCTTACTTTTACCAGGATATGGCATAGCATTAACCGCGGCTAAAGTTGCGCCCGCAATACCTCTGCTTACGTTACCGGATCCTTTCTGCATAATACCGGTAAACCAAATGCTCGCAGGACCCATCTTGGCATCAAAATCAAAACCGAATACATGGGCAGTTAAATTATCAAATGCAGTAGCAAAAGCTCCGGGCAGTTGATAAGCATCTTTTGAATGCAGCAGCACATAGTAGGGATTAATCTTAATGTCTTTGCTAAAGTAAATTAACGGAGCGAAAACATACATATCAATATCACGATCATTTTTATAACCGGTAATATTACTGCCGGCAGTATTCTTGCCGGTACCGCCTTCTACTGACTTCTGCCAGATAAAGGGAAGATAGAGACCGTCGTTTACTTTAATGATGGCTTTTGCTCCAGATGCGTCGTCATTGGAGATAAAACCGCGTGCAAGTGTAAAATTCTGCACACCAACGAGGAAATTAACCGGACCTACATTAAAATCCGCATAGGAGTTCTTGATCTCGATAGCAACGCCATCTGCTCCGGCATCACCCCAGTTTGATGAATAAGTTGAGGTAGCACTGTAAGCAGCATTTGTATTACCAAATGTTGTATCCATTTCAAACTTGTTTACAAGCTTCAAGTTGTCGTTAATTTTAGCTGTATAGTACAGCCTTGTCCTCATTTCAGCCTGACTCAAATCGAGAGTGCCCAGGTCGTCGCCGTCAAAATCTTTCTGAGAGTAAAACCTTGCATGCCAGTAGCCGCCGAAAATGTTTTCGAGAGCTGATGCCGGCATTGCAAAGGCTACAACCAGCAGCGCTGCAAGCGCTAAAACTGTAAATTTTTTCATCCTGAATTCCTCCTTAACCTGATAAAATTAATTTAAACCAAACCTGATAAATTTGTTTTAAAATTGTATTTGATCTCTCTCCCGTCCCACCTCCTTTCATAACCCCGATAAACGGGATAAGTGAGTTAACCAAATTATTTCCCGCTGAAAAAACGCAGAAAATAATTTCTAACTCACTAACCACTCAGATTTGCCCGAAATTAAGGCTTTTTTCCAATAACAGCATGCATTTAAAATGTCAAGTAAAATGTAATAAATACGGTTTCTGGTCTCTGGTTTTTGGTTTTTGGTTTATGGTTATTTGAATTTCTGGCCTTTTATTCCGGATTGTCTCAAGTAATTCATGAATCCTGAGATCAATTTTTTTGTAGAGGATGCTATTGAGTGCAAGGAATTGAATTCTTCTTCAGTGATATATCTCTGATCCAATGCGATATAGAGTTGTGATTCGACTTCCCCGGCCGAGCCCTTCGCAATTGAAAGAAAATGTGAGAATTCCGCAGAGCCTCCTCGTTCAAAGCCTTCAGAGATATTCGACATTATTGATATTACCGCGCTACGAATCTGCTCACGAAGCGCAAAGTCTTTCGCAAAAGCTCCTTTTCCGGAACATATGTAAATCGCCTTGGTTAATTCCCGCGCTTTCTGCCAGGCTTCAATATCTTCGAAATTCTGAATCGTTGCCATCGAAACTGCCTTGATATATTAAAGTACCGGTTAACTTGTATTCAACACATAAAATTGGTCTCTGGTCTTTGGTTGTCTCTCTCACATCAAACCATAATCCGGAAACCAGAGACCAGAAACCAGAGACCGCAGACCATCAACCAGTTTCTTATATTGTTTTCGTTTCATGACTTTTTCTTCCGTCGTTTCCTTTTCTCTTTTTTTGGGAATAAAAGTATGATCCTTGCTCCATGGAGATTTGCCTTGCGAGATATATTTTTGCCAGACTCTGGTAGGGCACGTCTTTTTTATTTGCCAGAATTTTCAGCTCGGCAAGCATGCCTTCCGGGAGTCTGATTGAGATTGATTTTAAAGATGGTTTCAATTTTGGAAATGATGCCTTTTTGAAATCTTCCGAGAGAAAATAATCGAGAGGAGATCGGGTTGCCCAGAACTCCCTTTCTTCATCTTCATTTTTGAATTTTGGAATGGTTTTAAGCTTTTTCATTATAAAAAATCCTCTCTTTATTATTCATATCCCTTGCGGAAATCACTCTGATCAGATCATCTCTCATCGTAAATATAACAACAAGCAAACGATTTCCTTCTGTTTTGCCGAATGCAGCCCATCTTTTTTCAGTGTTTGAATGTCCCGGATCTTCAAGCAAAAGAAGCGGGTTGTTGAAAAATATCTGTTCACACTCCCAGTTTTCGACCTTATGCCTGATGAGGTTTTTATTAATATTACCCTTGTCCCATTGAAAACCGACAACTGTTTCGAGTTCTTTTATCATGGTTGGTTATTGTATATTCCATCAATATACCAAGTCAAATGTTTTTTTAAGAGGGATAGAAAATGGGATTCTCCTTGATTCGGAGTACGGGGGATGTTATGTTGCTTTGCAAAAGAGAAGAGGGTCACAGACGATGAAAACGAAGGTGAAAATGGTATACTGGAAAGGGGAAAAGTTCTGGGTGATGATGCTGGATGCAAAACTATCGTAATTAATTGAAGATGAAACTTCCTGAAAATGCTCTTATTGCTCAAGAAAAGCTGACAAAATATCTGTTGGTTTTGAGGAAACGAAATGATAAATCGCAATGGCTTGCTGAAGCAGGATATATTCTTGAAAACTGGAAGGTATTGGAAAGGGATCTAAGAGAGCAGGCTTTATCAATTGATGCTGTACCGACTGAAAACACAGAATACGGACAGATGTATGAAACAGAGGAAAAATGGTTGGCCCTAATGGAAAGAACCTGGCAGTGGGTACAATTTGGATGACGGAAAGAGCCACAGAGGAAACGAAATTTATCACCATGTATCCGGACAAAAGGAAATAATCAAATGGCGTATAAATTATTTGAAGAAATCGTTTTGACGAAAGATATTCCTGAAAAAAGGCTCAGGCGGGGTGATGTTGCCACTATTGTTGAACATCATCCTGTTTCTGCCGGAGAAGACGGTTATTCATTAGAAATATTTAATGCGCTCGGTGATACAATATCCGTTATTACTATAGCCGAATCGGCAATAGAGCCGATAACAAAAGATGAAATATTCAGCGTTCGCTCACTTGCTGCGGCATAGGCTTAACTTTTTATGAATCCGACATAGAAGGTAAGAAATTCAAATAACCATGAACCAGAAACCAGAGACCAGAAACTATGAACTGGAAAACAGGAGATAATTAATTTGAAATTATTTAAAAACTTTATTCTGACACTGGCCGTTATATTATTACTTTCAGGCTCAAACACGGCCTTTTCTGCTGATAAAATATCAAAAATTCTCATACTCCCCTTTAATATTAATTCTGAAAAAGACCTCACCTTTTTACAAAAGGGAATCGGGGAGATGCTGTCAACACGGCTTGCCTTCGAGAACAGGGTTATTATTGCAGGAAAAGGAGACCCGAAAATTGCTGCCGAAAAACTGCCTGTCACTATAGATGAAAAAGCAGCGCTAATGTTCGGTGAAAAAACCGGAGCAGATTATGTGCTCTTTGGAAGTCTTACGGTTTTCGGAGAGAGCATCAGCACAGACGCCAAATTTTACGATGTGCAGAAGAAGAGCCAGCTTGTCGTAATCAATGAATTCGGAAGCAGCCAGGGAGATGTCATTTATCACATTAATGTATTTGCGGCAAAAATCAACGAAACCGTTTTCGGAAGAAAAACCGTTTCTTCCCAGGCGCCCGCAAAACAAATCACTCAGCCGCAATCAGCCGCAAAAGAACAAAGTCTTGACAGCCGCAAAAATCCGGAAGAGATGTGGTCAAAGGAAAGCGGGATAAAGATGGCTTCCGATGAAGCCTTCTCGGGTTCAGGCGAACCGGCCGCTTTTTTATGGAAATCGAAGAAATTTGAAACGAAACTTAAAGGCATCGCCTTAGGAGATGTGGATGGCGACGGGAAAATCGAAACCATATTTGCGGATGACCACAATATTTTTATCTACAGGCAGACCGCCGGAAAATTTGAGAAGATAAAAGAGATTGCCGGAAAAACATACGAATTCTATAAGGGAATAGATGTTGCGGACATAAACGGAAACAAAAAAGCTGAAATATTCGTAACGGCTATCAGAGACAGCGGGAGGGTAATCTCTTTTGTGCTTGAATGGGACGGAAAGGATTTTAAAAAAATCACGGATAATGAAGACTGGCACTACAGGGTGCTTGATATTTCCGCCCGAGGCGGAAAAGTTCTTTTCGGACAAAAAGGGGGAAATGCAAGCATATTCTCCGGAAACGTGTATGAACTTAAATGGGTAAACGGAAATTATATCTCCACAAAAAAAGAAATTTTACCCAAGTCTGTAAATGTTTACGGTTTCAATTACGGTGATCTATTGAATTCAGGCCAGGAGATGACACTCGGATTTAACGACAGCGAGTACCTGAGACTTTTCGACGCAAACGGTAACGAGGAATGGACAAGCAGCGAATCTTATGGCGGAAGCAGCTCGTATCTTGAACCTCCCGCAGAAATTGAATCCTCCAAAAAAACAAGTAAAGATCCCGACCCGAGGCCCCAGACCCGCCTTTATCTCCCCCAGCGCATTATTGTAACAGACCTTGACAACGACAAAAAGAAAGAAGTTCTGGTGGTCAAGAATATAGATACAACCGGAGGATTGTTTTCCAGAGTCAGAATTTTTAAAAGCGGCTATTTTGAAAGCCTCTCATGGGACAATGTCGGGCTGTCTCCGAAATGGAGAACCAGGAAATTTTCAGGATACATCAGCGATTATGCTCTCGGTGATATTGACAATGACGGTAAAGACGAACTTGTTTTTCTGCTTGTAACACAAGCGGGAGGTTCAACTCTCGGAGATGACAGGAGCTTTGTGGTTTCTTGGAAAACGAAGTAAAAATCGTTTCTGGTTTCTGGTTAAAGGCATAAAAACAGGTTCCAAATTGTTTCTCTTACAACCAGGAACCGCTTTATTTTCTTTACAACCAGAAACCAGCAACTATAAACCAGAAACCGCTTTTTATCCGGTTCTTTTAAATAACTTTTCAAGCTCTTTTATCGTAAAACTTATCCATGTCGGGCGGCCGTGCGGGCAATGGGACGGCATTTCACAATCATCAAGCTGATCAACGAGGGTTCTTATCTCCCTGTCTGAAAGCTGCCGGTTGGCCCTTATTGCCCCGTGGCATGCCACAAGTTTCATTACTTCATCCGAAGCTTTTTCAAGGCCGGGCGCAAAACCCGTTTCAATTATCTTTTCCATTATTTCGATAATAATACCCTTGACCTCTTTATCTGCCAGAAAGGCGGGAACGGACTTTACAACAAAAGCATTCCCGCCAAACGGCTCGACCTCAATTCCAGCCTTCTGAAAATCCGGCAACAGTTTTTCAAGGACGCCGGCCTCCCTGTATCCGGTTTCAATAATTTCCGGCATAAGCAGTTTCTGGACAGCCTGCTGAATTGTCCCTCCCGGGCGGATTTTCAGTTGTTCATAAAGTATTCGTTCATGGGCCGCATGCTGATCTATCAGAATAATTCCTTCATCAGATTCGCTTATGATGTATGTCCCATGAAGCTGGCCCAATATTCTTAAATCCTTGAATTGCTTCTTTTCCCACAAATCAGCCTGAGCATCAGGAGGTCTTTTAGGGGGAGGGTAAAGAACGGACGGGAGAGGGTCAGGGCTGGGGTGAGAAATGTTGCCGGCAGGCACGTAAAAAGCCGGCGCTTCAGAAACGCCAAATGATATACCGGCCTCCTGTTTTTGCGCAAAATATCCGGATGTTTTTCTAAAAGGATCCAATAGATCAAGAGATTTTTTCACAGCCGTTTCAACCGATTCATGGACTTTCTTCTGGTCGGCAAACCGGACTTCCCGTTTTGCCGGATGTACGTTTACATCAACCAGATTATATGGAATATTTACGAATATCACTGAAAAGGGAAACTGCCCCTTTATAAGTCTCGCCGAATAGCCTTCCAGAAGGGCATGCTGAATCACCCTGTCTCTCACGAATCTTCCGTTTACAAAAATATAAATGCCCCGGCCTGTACTCCGTTTAACTACAGGCGAAGATATCCATCCGGATATTGAAATATTATCACTCTGAAGTTTTAAAGGATAAAGACAGTTTCTCGTCTCTTTTCCAAGAACATCTTCCGCTCTCTGCGCTGAATCGGGAACGGTAAGCCAGTTATAGACGGTCTTCCCATTATGAAGAAGCCTGAAATGGACATCATGTCTGCCAAGCGCCATACTTGCGACAGTGTCTGCTATGTGCCCCATCTCGGTATCTGTGGATTTCATGAATTTGCGTCTGGCAGGAGTGTTAACAAAGAGATCTTTGACGGTAATCATTGTTCCGTCGGGAGAGCCCTTGTCATTTACCGACATGATCTTTCCGCCTTCAATTTTTATTTCGATTCCTGATTGGGCATTTTTCTCTTTCGTTACAAGGGTGAAGCGCGAAACGGAAGCAATGCTTGGGAGGGCCTCTCCTCTGAACCCGAAGGTTGATATGGAAAAAAGGTCTTCTTCTTTTAATATTTTGCTTGTGGCGTACCTTTCTATGGATAACAAGGCGTCATCTTTGCTCATTCCAGCGCCGTTATCCGAAACCCTTATAAGAGACCTTCCGCCTTTCTCGACCTCGATAAGAATCTGCGTGCTTCCGGCATCAAGCGCATTTTCTACAAGCTCCTTTACAACGGAAGACGGCCGTTCAACTACCTCTCCGGCAGCAATTTTGTTTGATATTATTTCAGGGAGGATTTTAATTTTCAATTTTTACCTGGAAACCTGCGAGCCAATTGCAAAAGTCGTCATTCCCGTGCAAACGGGAATCCAGGAATTTTTGCAACATATTGAAAAGACTGGATTCCCACTTTCGTTGGAATGACAAATTCTTCTCTTTTTAGGACTTTTGCAATTGGCTCTATAGTTTTTAGTTTCTGGTTTATGGTTTATAGTCTTTGGTTTAACCAGAAACTACGGACCAGAAACCCGAAACCAGCTAGTTGCCTTTTAATAAATGCGTCAGATATTCCGAATCCATGGGGGTTAAGTCAAATTTTAAACATGCTTCCTGAATAATTTCCGCACGGCTTTTGCCGGGCTCATATTTCAGAGTTTCTGAAATCCACTTTACCGCTTTTCTCAAATTTTCACCTTCCGGTTGTATGGTCATGGTTTTTTCCTCTCAAAATCGTACCCTCCCCTCCCTTGACGGGAGGGGATTAAGGGGTGGGTGCCGACAAGCAATGTTTCCTTATAACTTCTAATACACCATCTATATTTTGTAAAACCTCATTATTCCAAAACCGTAACACTGTAAATCCATTACATTTTAGATATACATCTCTTTTTATATCAGCTTCTTTTTCCGCAGCATGTTGTCCGCCATCCACTTCTATAATTAGTCTGCTTTCAAAACAAACAAAGTCTGCTATATAATTATCTATTGGCTGCTGCCGTCTGAATTTAAATCCTTCTATCTGCTTTAATCGTAATCTCTTCCAGAGAAACTGCTCAGCCTCTGTAGGTTTATTTCTTAACGTTCTACTCAGTGAGGTTATTTTATCCATGCCTTTTCACCCCCACCCTGACCCTCCCCCGTCAATGGGGAGGGAATTATTTTCGAACCCTTTTTAATTTAAATTCCCGGTTTCCTTTTGTGAAATTCCGTTGCCTGCTCAAAATTATAAGCAGCCTTAAAGAGCGCCTCCTCGCTGAAATGCTTTCCCATTATCTGAAGTCCGACAGGAAGCCCGCCTTTTGAAAAACCGCAGGGAACCGACATTCCCGGAATTCCTGCAAGATTTGCCGATAAAGTAAATATATCAGAGAGATACATTGTCAAAGGATCGTCCGACTTCTCTCCTATTTTAAAGGCTGGGGTAGGCGCAACCGGGGAGACTATAACGTCACAGATATCAAACGCCTTTTTAAAATCCTTCATTATAAGAGTTCTCACCTGTGATGCTTTTTTATAATAGGCGTCATAATAACCTGACGAAAGACAGTATGTCCCGATAATTATACGCCGTTTTACTTCAGGGCCAAAGCCTTTCGATCTTGTGCTTCTGTACATATCCATAAGGCTTTTCTTCTCTTTATCCCTGAAGCCGTACTTGACCCCGTCATATCTGGCGAGATTTGAACTGGCCTCTGAAGGTGCAATTACATAATAAACAGGAACTGCGTATTCAGTGTGGGGAAGTGAAACCTCAACGCATGACGCACCAAGCTTTTCCATAACTTTGACCGCATTTTTTACCGCAAGGGAAACTTCAGGATCAAGACCCTGCGCAGCATCATACTCTTTTGGAATACCGATCCTTAGTCCCTTAAGTCCTTCGGAAAGATAAGAGGTATATTCAGGCACATCTTTCGGCACAGAGGTTGAATCGGAAGGATCATATCCGAAAATTGAACCTGCAAGGATTGCGCAATCTGTGACATCCTTTGTGAGAGGGCCTATCTGGTCAAGAGAAGAGGCAAAGGCAACGAGACCGAAGCGTGAAACTCTTCCATAGGTAGGTTTCATCCCGACAACACCACAGTGAGATGCAGGCTGGCGGATAGATCCGCCGGTGTCGGAGCCAAGGGCGCCAAGGCACATACCGGCAGCAACTGCCGCCGCCGAACCCCCGCTCGATCCTCCCGGAATCCTGGTTAAATCCCATGGATTATGAGTAAGCTTGATGCCGGAGTTTTCAGTCGACGAGCCCATTGCAAACTCGTCCATGTTGAGTTTCCCGACTATTACCGCCCCCGCTTTCTTCAGTTTAGTTATCACAGTCGCGTCATAGGGAGGAATAAAGTTCTCAAGTATCCTGGATCCGCAGGTTGTGCGTATGCCTTTTGTGCATATAAGATCTTTTACTGCAATCGGGACTCCGGTCAGGGCCGATATTTTTCCTTCTGTTATGGCCTTGTCTGCCATCCTCGCCTGCTCAATTGCCGATTCCCGGGAAACAGTGATGTAAGCCCCAACTTTTGCATCAACTGCTTCGATCCGGTCAAGAACCGCTCTTGTCAGTTCCTGTGAAGAAATCTCTTTGCGTTTCAGCAGGTCATGCGCTTCATGTATTGTTAACTCATACAACTTCATTTTTTTTATCCTACTACCTTCGGGACCACATAATTTCCGTTTTCTCTTTCAGGAGCATTGGAAAGAAGGGAGTCTTTGTCATAATCCTGTTTTTCAATGTCGTTTCTGAAAGCATTAGTCAGAAAAATAGCGTGAGAAGTCGGGGTAATACCTTCCGTATCAACGCTGTTAAGTGTCTCAACATATTTTAATATTTCATCAATCTGAACAGCAAATTTTTCAATTGATTCTTCATCCATTTCAAGGCGTGCAAGATCCGCCACATGGATAATGTCATCTCTCGTTATTTTCATAATATTTGGTCTCTGGTTCCTGGTTTATGGTTTCTGGTTTGTGTCTCTGGTTTCTAGTTTCTGGTTCGCATAATAGGCTGAAGGTTTTTAGACTGAAGATTTTTAGCAACTTCAGCCTTCAAGTTTTTCACGATTCATGCCTTTCCTCTCATGCCTCACGCTTTTCGCCTTTTGACTTTATTTAGTTAAAATTATCCCCTTGATCTTATCCTTCCCGAGCCTGGAAAGGACTTTTTCAGCCTCTTTTTTATCTTTAAATCCTCCAATCCTCACCCTGTACCAGGTTCCTTTTCCCGGAATTTCCAACATAGTTCTGTATGCAGGATAACCTTTATTAATGAGCGCCTTCACTATCTTGTCTGCGCTTTTCTTGTCTTTTACCGAAGAGGTCTGCACCGTAAATACCGGGCCCGAAACTTTCTCCGGTAATGAAGGCACAGGAGCCTCTATTTCCTTTGTTTTAACCGGTTCAATAACTATTTTATCTTCCACTTTTACCGGCTCCGGCACTTTTACCGGCTCCGGTTCTTTTAAAGGAACTTCATTAATATCCCCTTTCCCCATTTTTATATCCCCGGTAGAATCTGTTGTGCTTTTCAGATCCTCATAAAATTCCAGATTCTGCTTTCCGTCAAGAGAAGTTTGACCTGCCGGATAACTTTCCGCACTCTTTTTTTCTTCTTTCTCCTTTTCAATGGCAACCTTCAATTCTTCTTTGAGGTCTTTCTTAAGATTTTCGATATCGAACTGGACAGGGGCAGTTCCTCTTCCTACTAAAATACCAAGCACAAACATCCAGCCGCAAATAAAAAATAAACCCAACAACCACAGCAAGGCCTTCTTGCGGGAAAGCTCAATGAATGGTTTTTTTTCAAACGGCTTCTTATCGACAAACACATTTTTTTCTTTTCCAAATATAAACATTTCACCTACTCACATTATTTATATGAGAATACAGGAGTCAGAATACAGAATACAGAAGAAAAACAATACCATGGTTATTCTGGCTCCTGACTTCTGGCTCCTGTATTCTCATGCTTCGTTATGCCCGCACCGGACATGAATGTTAGTTGCAAGATCTTTGCATAACATCTTATATAAAGCCATAATCTTACATTTGTTCAGGAGCGCTGACACCAAGCAGTTTAAGTCCGTTTCTTATAACCTTTTTTATTGCAAGAACAAGACATAGCCTGCCTTTTGTTATGGCAGGATCATCCGAAAGTACCCTGTGCTTATTATAATAGCTGTGAAAGGCAGCAGCAAGGTTCATTAGAAAATATGTTATCCGGTGCGGCTCAAGCAGCTCAGCACCGGATCTTACCACATCCTGGTATGAAGCAAGGATTTTTAGAATCTGGATCTCTTCGGGCTCTGTTAATACTGAAATAATCTTTTTATCCCATCTGACTTCATCAATTCCATCTTCCCGGCCTTTTCGGACTATGCTTGAAATCCTCGCATGAACATACTGAACATAAAAAACAGGATTGTCGTTCGATTTTTTCTTTGCAAGTTCGAGATCAAAATCAAGATGGCTTTCATAATGGCGGGTTAAAAATATGAATCTTGCCGCATCTGTTCCAACCTCTTTTATCACATCCTGCAAGGTAACAAATTCGCCGGACCTTGTTGACATGGCAACAGGCACTCCACCCCGCAGGAGGTTTACAAGCTGGATGAGAATAACATGAAACTGATCCCTTCTCCGGCCCGAAGCCTCAATTGAAGCGCTAAGGCGCTGTATATAACCATGGTGATCGGCCCCCCATACATCAATAACACGCTCAAATCCGCGGTCAAACTTATCTGCATGATAAGCTATGTCTGAAGCAAAATATGTGGTAAGGCCGTTATTCCTTACGACAACACGGTCTTTTTCATCCCCGTATTCCGAAGTCCTGAACCAGTATGCCCCGTCTTTTTCATAAATAACATCCGCGTCTTTCAAATTATTGATGACCGATTCCACTTTCCCGGAATCAAAAAGGCTCTGCTCGCTGAACCACCTGTCAAATTTAACTCCAAAAAGCTCAAGATCATCCTTTATCCCCTCAAGTATCCGGACTGCGGCAAAACGCGCACAAAACAGGACAGCTTCTTTTTCTGACTCATCAAGGAGAAGGCCTCCTTTATCCTCTTTTATCTTTAAAGCCGTCTCACGTATGTAATCACCCTGATAGCAATCCCCGGGGAATTCGATTTTTTCCCCGAAAAGTTCCAGATAGCGCAGATATACTGAGTTCCCGAGGGTGCTTATCTGTCTTCCTGAGTCGTTTATGTAATATTCCCTCTGAACATCATAACCGCAAAAAGAAAGAATGTTTGCAACGCTGTCTCCGACAGCAGCTCCTCTCCCGTGGCCGACATGAAGCGGGCCTGTA
Organism: Desulfobacterales bacterium; assembly: GCA_020052975.1. Next base: position 49,404 of record JAGVOC010000244.1, read on the forward strand.
GGGTTTGCGCTTACAAATTCAACCTGTATCTTCTTCCCGTCTCCGATATTGCAGGAGCCGAATTTTTCATCATCTTCATAAATCTGCTGTAAAACAGGATGCCATGAGTTCTGCTTTACAAAAAAATTAATAAAACCGGGGCCGGCGATTTCGGTTTTTTCAATAAGGCCGGCATGATCCTCAATTTCTCCGGTAATAATTTCTGCGATCTTTCTTGGCGGCATTTTCTGGGCAGAAGCCATGACCATAGCAAAGTTGGTTGAAAAATCACCATGCGTGGCTGTTTTCGGCTCTCCTATTTCAACTGCCGGAAACTCCTCTGAAGCCAGTTTCCCTTTTTCGAAAGCCTTTCTTGAAGCAAAAAGTATGATATCGGATAGTTTCTGTCTCATTTATTTGTTGTTAAATCCTTGCATAAATAATTGGTTTCTGGTTTCTGGTTTGTTGTTTCTGGTTTCTTTCTTTTAACCAGCAACAAGGAACTATGAACCATAAACCGTCGTTCCCGCAGATGCGGGAATGACAGGTGTAATTCATAGTGTCATTTCACTTTCAAGTCAAGACAGTTTGACCCGGCAACTCTTTTTATTTCTTGAATTTTAGCACTCCTTATGCAATATAATTTTAGCTGAATATTTAACAAATTCAGCAAGGTCTAAAGTTATATAATTAACTAAAAAGATCAAACCGATTCCTTGCTTCTCTGTGTTCTCTGTGGTTAATTTTTCCATAATACGACAAATTCAACAAGGAGGAACAAATGCTGGTAAAAAACTGGATGAGCAAAAACGTTATAACGATTGATGCCGATGATTCTATGCAGCATGCAATTAAACTTCTGAAGGAACACAAGATCAACCTCCTTCCGGTCATGAAGAAAGGAAAACTTGCAGGAGTAATTACGGACAGGGACCTTAAAAAATCTTCCCCTTCGGAAGCGACAACACTTGACATGCATGAGCTTCTTTATCTTTTGTCAAAGATAAAAGTTGAGGATATAATGTCAAAAAAGCTTTATACTGTTCCTGCCGACCACACAGTGGAAGAAGCGGCTGAGATCCTGCTTGAAAAAAGAATTTCCGGCGTTCCTGTTGTTGACGAAAAAGGTAACATAGTCGGAATTATTACAAAAAACGATATATTCAGGCTCCTCATATCTCTGACCGGCCTCGGAAAGAAAGGCGTGCAGATTGCAGTCCAGTTAAAAGATATTCCAGGCGCAATAAAGGAAGTCAGAGAATTGATACGCAGATATGACGGACGCACAGCAAGCATTCTGACCTCTTCGGAAAATACCCCTGCCGGAAAATTGAATGTATATTTCAGAATCTACCAGGTCGAAAAAGCAAAGATTCAGGCTCTTGTTAATGATATCCGGGAAAAGGGAACGATGCTTTATCTGGTCGAGCACAGGGATGGAACTCGCACGATATATTAGGTCAAAAAAACAGTTTCTGGTTCATAGTTTATAGTTCCTGATTAAAAGTGCCGGCTTCGTAAAAAGTTTGATTTTCTCTTTTTTGTCATTCCCGCGAAAGTCCGCCGCGGCGGATTTTTTCAAATACTTCTGGACTCCCGTTTTCACGGGAGTGACGGGATTTTGGACTTCCAACGAAGCCATTAAAAATAATGACAACCATTTTAACAACCAGAGACCAGAAACCATGAACCTGTTTTTGTTCTTGACAGATAATTGATTAACAGATAGAGCCTGTTTCAAAAGGCGGGCAGAAGCCCGCCAGATTTAATTACAATCAGTTTAATAAAATCAAACCACGAAGGTGAAGTATTGTTTAGATACTTACCTCTCGTGGTTTTTCTGTTTTATGGGGTAAGAAATTATCATGATGGACTTGTAAAAAGTCAATCAACAGGCCGAGGGCGATTAAGCTCCGGCATGGGGTGAGGGTGGAACCGATTGAATTTACTTCAAGCGGCGGGGGGGGGGAAGCCCTTTCCCGCCAAGTAAAAAGTCATTTTTTGACTTTTTACGAAGGTATCAATCATGAATGTTAACCCAAAAAATGAGATGAGGTGTAATGATGATTTCCAATCTGGCAAAAGTAATCGTAATAATGGTTGTTATGACAGGCACCGCTTTCGGAGCTCACCCACTGATTACCGATGATACCGGTACGAACGGAAAAGGAAAGTTTCAGTTGGAGCTGAACGGCGAATTCGCCTGGGATAAAGAAAAATCCGGCGGTATTACTGTTAAAGAGAAAGGCTACGAGGCAGGAATTGCTGTTTCAGCCGGACTTCTGGATACGCTGGATATAGTATGCGGCATCCCCTACCAATGGAACAGGACAGAAGAGGATGGGGCGATTGTCTCTGATGAAGATGGAATATCCGATTTCGGAGTGGAATTGAAATGGCGTTTTTTTGAGCAAAACGGCTTGGGTTTCGCTCTTAAGCCCGGCTTTACAATCCCTTCAGGGGATGAAGACAAAGGCCTGGGAACAGGCAAGGCAGGCTATGGAATCACTTTTATAGCCACAAAAGAGATTGCCCCTTTTACCTTCCATATGAATTTAGGCTATGCTCATAATGAATATAAACTTGAAGAAGATAAAGAAAGCAGTGAAAAAGATTTGTGGCATATTTCGCTGGCAGGCGTTTATGAAGTTTCCGATAATTTGCAGGTGGTTGCCAATATAGGCGTTGAGAGAAATCCGGATAAGGAATCCGGTACGGATCCATCCTTTGCTCTTATCGGTCTGATTTATTCCATTACCCCTGATTTAGATGTGGATTTAGGTTTCAAAGCGGGTCTTTCCGGCACAGAGACCGACGCCACTTTGCTGGCGGGCCTTACAATGAGATTTTAATTTAACACCTTTAAAAAAGTATTTGTAGTTCATCATATACATATATATATTGATTGAAAGGAGAATTACCATGCACATGGCAGATGCTTTGATATCTC